>JAISAR010000092.1 GCA_031266615.1 Rickettsiales bacterium | reverse complement strand
GTACGCCAAATACAAGTTTTCTTGTCATTTTAACCTGCACAGATTGGGAAGTTAAACAAATAGCTTCAATACTATGATAAGGGTGACGGCGAAGGTTGTCAAGTAGTTTTTTTGTTTCTATTGTCCCCTATCCACTCTGAAAAGTTATTATCTTTTCATTTTCTCAACCAAGCAATACCTACTCACACCATCTATCTATTTCTACTCCACCAAAGGCGGATGCGACCAATCTGGCAAATAGGCATTTGTTGGGGTAGAAATTATTTTGTGATTCCTCTTTACTAAGTCTACCGAATATAGTTTAGAGTCGCTTGGTGATTCTGTTTTTGTAAAGATGATTCCCCTGCCATTTGGTAGCCATGCTGGGGATTCGATTTTATGTCCCTCTGAAAGTAGACGTTCTCCTTTGCCATCTGGCTTCATAACTCCTATGTGAAATTTTCCCAATTGGATCTTTGTAAAAGCTATAAGATCCCCATTTGGCGACCAAACAGGTGTAGCATACTTTCCATTTCCAAAACTAATTCTCTTAGGCTTTTTATTTTTTTTTAGTGAAATCGATGATATATAGCTGCTGACTTCCACTTACATCAGAACTAAAGACCATATATTTCTGATCTGGAGAAAAAGAGGGAGAAGTGCTTATAGCCGAACTTCTAGTGATTTTTTTCGTGCGCTTACTGTTCAAATCTAGAGACAATATGTTTGTTTCACCATTAGATGAGAGAGAGATTAAAAGAGACTTGCCATCAGGAGAAAATCTCGGAGCAGAGATTACTCCCTCGAAAGCACTAATTATCGACTCAGTATTGTCTTTCAGATTCTTCAATATTATGTAGCTTCTACCATCTAGATATGAGATGTAAACAATACTATCTCCACTTGGTGCAAACCTTGGTGTTGACACAAATTTGTCGCCATTTGTTAAGTATTTTATATCACTTCCATCTTGATTCATAACAGCAATTCTGCGTATGGATTTGTAATTACTATCTCTTTCTTCGGCTATGTACGCTATCTTCGTGTTAAAATGCCCTTTCTCACCAGTTAATCTATCATGTATCGCATCTGAAGCAAAATGGGCAATTTTTCTCCAATCTTTTGCTGAAAAAACAACCGAATGAGTAAACAACTCCCTTTTTGTGAAAGCATCAAACAAGTGTAACGATAACTCTAAGGCTCTATCTGATACTTCACTTAAACTCACTGTAGCCAGCGTATCGCTCCTGGGTTTGTACGACGTGATTTCAGCTTCTGTACCACGTTTTACGTTAAATAAGCCACAATTAGATAAATTTGCCTCAATTATCTTTGTGATGCTTTCGCTTAATTCACTTTCTAGCTCTGTTTTACATGCACATTTGGACACAACAAGGCTAATATTACCAGCAGTGTTTTCTCTTATGTCAACATACAAAGCAGCTTTAGCAAAATAAGGAAGAAATAACGAAAGAAGTAATATTAGCTGAACGAGCACCTTCATTCATTTCATACCTGTTCTATTTGGACCTCAATTATAGGCCTTTTTAGTAAATATTCCTTTAAGATACTGAATATTGAGCTCTCAATCTTACTTCTTATTTTTTTTGTCGACTGTAAACTAAACGCTGACTCAACCGCTTTTGTAATCCTCTGTATAATAGCTGCATCTTCTGATGCTTCGAAAACACCAGGCGCAAATACCTTTGGTTTGGCAAACAATTTATTTTTCTTGTTGACAATTGCTGTCACTACAACAGCTCCAGCATCCCTCATTTTCTTACGCATTTTTATAACACTACTCTCTGGATAACGTAGCAACATACCGTCAACACCAAAGTAGTCAACATCAATTGAATCAACCTTTTCTCCGCTTTCCAAATTAACGATATCACCTGGTGCAATCATTATTGCCTTTCCCACACCGCACTCTTTAGCAAACTTTGCATGGGCATGCGTATGAATGTATTCACCATGAACTGGAATAGACATTCTAGGCTTTATCAAAGAATACATTTCCTTTAGCTCTGCTTTTACTGGATGTCCAGAGGCATGAACATGCTCCATTTTATCAATGATAACCTCCACGCCCATCTCGATAAAGGCGTTGAACATACTGTGTGCACGAGTTTCATTGCCAGGGATGATTTTTGACGAAAAAATCACTGTATCACCCTGTTGCATTTTAAATGCATGATGACTCTTATTAGCAAGTTTTGAAGTTGCCGCCATCGGCTCGCCTTGGCAACCAGTGCAGATCAACAATAGCTTTTCCCTTGGCAAATCTGCTACATCTTTTGCTTCACAAAATTCAACAGAATCAGTTAAATACCCACTATCTTGTGCAACTTTTACTATTCTCCATAAAGACCTTCCAAGTAGAACTACTTTTCTGCCCAGCGCCTTTGCAGCTTGGCTTATTGTTTCAATTCGTGCCACGTTTGAAGCAAAAAGTGATACAGCAACTAGCCTTTTAGATCGCCTTATTATGTTATAAATATTGTTATAAATCTCACCTTCTGATTCAGGATTATGTTTGCTCAATATGTTCGTTGAATCGCAAATTGCTGCAAGCAGGTCACCTTTATCGCCAATTTCTTTTAAACGAATTATGTTAGAAGTTAAACCAACAACAGGTTTTGGATCAAATTTCCAATCACCAGTATGAAGCGCGCTGCCTACATCAGTGCTAACCAATATTGAATGTGCTTCAGGAATTGAGTGAGTTACGTTTATAAACTCAACGGTGAAAGGATCTAAATTTATGCTGCCGTTTATATCTACCTCTTTCACAGGCACTACACTCTCTAGCCGAAACTCCTTTAGTTTCTCCTTGAGAAAATTAACCGTGAACTTTGTTGTATATATGGGACATTGCAACTCTTCCCACAAGTAAGGCACTGCACCGCAGTGGTCTTCATGCGCGTGTGTAATTATTATCCCAAGCAAATCCTTTTTTCTTTGAGCGATAAAGTTCACATCAGCGATTAATAGCTCAATGCCTGGCATAGTTTCATCGGCAAAACCAATACCAAGGTCAATCATAATCCACTTCCCTTGGTAATGATATAGGCTTACATTCATTCCAATTCTGCCTACTCCCCCAAGTGGAAGAAATAAAAACTCGTTCTTGTTTATATTCATTAATTTCAAATTATTAAAATGCGAGAATAGCAAAACTTCGGTCTTAAATAAAGGAGTTTATTACTTTCAATAACCCTAAGAGCCTATCCATAATCTTTTCAGGAGCAAAACAGCGAAAGCAAGAACAACCATTTACAAGCTGGTGTTGAGTTTTCGCTAGAAACAAAAAAACTACTTGACAAACTCCTCCAACCCTGTTATTATGAAGCTGAAGCTATTATTTATCTTCAGTCTGTGCAGATTAAATGACAAAAAAACTTAGCATATTTGCCGTCTCATGTTTAATTTTTCGCACTATGTGCACTGCATGTCTTTTTAAAACTTCTGG
>JAISAR010000091.1 GCA_031266615.1 Rickettsiales bacterium | reverse complement strand
CCAATGGTAATAGGACAAATTGAAAAGCTCCCCTACGATTAGAGATTTAGCGAATCTATTATGTATCTTGTTCGACTCCCCGATAACGAAAGTTGGTATAACCTTTATGCTTAAGAAATTTACTAAATGGAAAAAAAGGCAAAAGAAACCCTGGTCAATATCTGTTCAAAAGCATTGGCGTTTTTTATGCCTTAAACGCTGCAATTTAGTTGCTTTTAAACTACAACTAACCTTGGCTTAAACGCTAAGAAATTTACTAAGCAGAAAAAAGATTTGGTATGGGATTTCAAAAGAGGACTGTAGGTATTAGTTGTGTTGCTGGAATAAATTTTAATAAAACTGCTATGTGAGTAAGCTACTGCTTATGAATTTCCTTATCAAGCAAAAAGATGCATGGTCATTATTTAAATAATGACCATGCGCTTTTAAAAGGAGCATATAGCACGTGTGCTAAAGTAGCACTACGTGCATATATAAGTTGTTTAAAACAATCTTTTAATAAACAAACCCTAATGTATCACAAGGATTGTGATATGCATCATAATAGTTATGACATGAGTTAAAATGATTATGACATGAATTAACAGCATAAGGCATGTGTGCAGGCGTACAAGGTGTATGCGCTGGAAAAACAGGTGCTGGTAAATGAGAAGTCATACATTGTTGTTGTGGTAAAAAACCATGAGTGTAAATCATAATAGTCCTTTAAAAAATAATATTAAATTATTATAAGTTAAAATGATTAAAAAATTAATAATTTTAATTTCAAATCTAGCATAACAACTAACTTAGTTCTTCTTTTTACTTATATAATATCCATATCTATTGTATCTTCACCAGTTTTGCATATAGTCCATCTTTGCTTATTAGAGAGTCATGAGTCCCCACTTCTTCTATTTCTCCGTGATTAATCACTATAATTTTGTCAGTTTTGAGTGCGGTTGATAGCCTGTGTGTGATTATGATCGTTGTTCTGTTTTGCATTAATTTGCTCAGTGCTTTTTGCACGAAGTTCTCACTTTTGTAATCAAGGGCAGAGGTTGCCTCATCCAGCACTAAGACTTGGGGATTTTTGAGTATGGCTCTCGCTATTATAATACGTTGTTTTTGTCCTTCGGAAAGTTTTAGTCCTCTTTTCCCTACAAATGTGTCAAACTTATCGGGCAGCTTGTCAATAAATTCCATCGCATAAGCACCGATGGCTGCTTGTCTCACTTCCTCATATTCGGCATCTGGTTTGCCGTATAATATATTCTCCATTATTGAACAAGAAAATATCATGTGATCTTGCGGCACTAAACCAAATAATGACCTGAGACTACTTAGTGCAATTGACTTAATATTATGCCCATCGATAGTAATGCTGCCTTTGCTTGGATCATAGAAACGGAGCAGAAGCTTTAAAATGGTGCTCTTACCACTGCCAGATGGTCCAACAATTGACACTGCTTGGCCCGCCTCTATGGAAAATGATACGTTACTTAACGCTGGCTTACCAGGCCGAGATTCATAAAAAAACGTTATGCCGTTAAACGAAATTCCTTTTCGGACACTGCAAATTTTTATAGGATCATCAGCGTCTGCTATAGAGCTTTTCATATTCTTAAATTCAAATAAACGCTCTACTATCCCAAGACCCCGTTGTAAGTCACTGATATTATCGCTCAGATTATTTACAGCTCCTGCTGCAAGCGCTGAATAAAATACAAATGAAGATAGCTCCCCAATAGTTATATTATTACTTAAGACTTCTTTAATACCAAGAAAGATTAAAACGACCAGTGAACCTATCACACATGAGATAACCAAAGTTACCAAAATAGCGCGCAAGAGTACCAATCTTATGTATGATTTCGATACTGAGTTTAGATGTTCCTTAAAACGGATTTTTTCATTCTCCTCTAATACAAACGACTTGATGGTTACTATGGATCTAAAATTTTCCTCACTAAGTGATGCAAGCTCACTTAGCTTACTCTGGGCAAAGCGTGCGTGATTGCGCACTTTTTTCCCAAGGGAAGTCATGATAATAAGTAGTATGGGTATTATCGCGGCCGCATATGCAGTTAGATGCAGATCTGTATATAACAACATGGCAACACTACCAATCAAAATTACAAAATTTCGCAATATGGTGAGTAGGCTGCTATTTATTATCGATTGCAACACAGAGGTATCAGTAATTAGTGCTGAGATGACATCTTGGACACCAGTGTTTTCAAAGAAACTTGGTTGCAAGTCGGTAACATTGCTATATAGGTCATATCTCATTCTTGCAATAACTTTTTCGCTGCCAATGCCAATGAAATACAATCTAATGAACGCAGTAAGAGAAACAGCTAAAACTATAAATATTGTAACTACTAGTTTAGTAGTAAAGTCATGCTCTGCGCCAGAATCAATTATGCTGCTCAAACCTCTACCGAAAAGAAGAATCGTTAAAGCTGAAAGTAAAACTGCAATAAAAGCTACAATGAAGTAATGTAGGTTGGGCTTTATATAGCAAAATAATTGCCTAATATTAGATCGCATCTTATTTCGAAGTTTCTAAGGCTAAGTATATGGATTTTAGTGTCAGGAGAAAGGAAAAAGGTATGGCTTTAGGTCTACTGATCGTACGAATGTTGTGATTTAACTCACAAAAAAGGCCAGTAGAACTGAAAAACATTTTGGGGTAACACCCTTCTGATAATCTTACTCTGCCATAATCTTTTTTTCTTTTAACAAGTTTTGCAGCTCGCCTTTTTCATACATCTCGCGAACGATGTCACAGCCACCAATAAACTCTTCCTTTATGTATAGTTGTGGAATTGTTGGCCAATCAGAAAACTTTTTTATGGACTGACGTATTTCATCATTTTCTAACACGTTGACGCATTTAAACTTTACATTCAAGTTTTTGAGAATTGACACGACAAGTCCAGAAAATCCGCATTGAGGAAAGTCAGAGGTGCCTTTCATATAGAGCACCACATCATTTTCTGCTATATCTTTTTTTATTTGTTCAAAATTGTTCATAAGTTCACCTTAATTTCAAGCACTAGCTTCTAATTGCAATGCATGTATAGACTGGCCTTCTAACGCCTTATATACCATTTTATGCTGCTCTATCCTTGTCTTTCCAAGAAAGCACTTGGAGGTTATTTTCAAATGATAATGATCATTATCTCCAGCAAGATCATTAACTTCTATATCAGCACCTGGAAATGATTGTTTGATGATTTTCTCTAATTCATGAATTGCGATAACCATTAATTTACTTTAAATTACAATACTTTTATTATAAATCTAAAATTACTTTGCGCAACTGAATTATCGTGAAGACAATGAATTCAGCGTGCTGAGAGCACTCGCAAGACGAGATTTCAATTGATTTTCATATTTACCCCAATCTTGTATTGCCTTTTTGGCAACACCTGAATGCACTGCAGCTTTTGCAACGGCAGGAGAAACTATCGAAATCAATCTTGGGTCAAATGGAGTAGGTATTATGTATTCACATCCATAGCTCATTTTACGACCACCATAAGCTGCAGATATCTCGTCAGGTACTGGCTCACGAGCAAGCTTTGCTATTGCATTTGCAGCTGCAATTTTCATTTCGTTATTTATTGTTGTTGCATGTACATCAAGCGCTCCTCTGAATATATAAGGGAATCCCATTACGTTATTGACTTGATTATTGTAATCTGATCTACCAGTTGCGATTATTGCATCCGGCCTCACAGATTTTGCAAACTCAGGCCTTACTTCTGGATCAGGGTTAGCAAGAGCAAAAATAATCGGATCTTTACCCATGCTCTTCAGCATCTCTTCGCTTAGCACATTCTTTGCAGACAGCCCGATAAATACGTCAGCGCCTTTTATTGCATCAAGTAGAGAGCGTTCTTCAGTGTCAGTTGCATGCTTTTCCTTCCACTCATTCATGTCCTCTTTTCTGCCTCTGTATATTACCCCTTGTTTATCACACAGCACTATGTTTTGAGCGCCCATGGACCTCAGTATTTCCAAGCACGCAATACCGGCTGCTCCAGCACCATTCATGATGATCTTAACGTCTTCTAATTTCTTTCCTGCAATATCAAGAGCATTTTCTATGCCGGCTGCAACAACCACTGCAGTTCCATGCTGATCGTCGTGGAACACTGGAATATCCATCAATTCACTTAGACGTTTTTCTATTATGAAACAATCGGGAGATCTTATATCCTCTAAATTTATCCCTCCCCAACTTGGTCCAAGATATCTTACTGCGTTGATGAAATCTTCCACATTTTCTGTGCCAACTTCTATATCGACTGCATCGATGTCAGCAAAACGCTTGAATAAAACAGCTTTCCCCTCCATAACAGGTTTTGAGGCAAGAGGCCCGATGTTGCCGAGTCCAAGCACTGCAGTACCATTTGAAATAACAGCAACACAGTTGCTCTTTGCCGTATAATCATAAACTAGATCAGAGTTTTTAGCTATTTCAAGGCATGGAGCTGCAACTCCAGGGGAATAAGCAAGTGACAAGTCATACTGGGTAGATAAGGGCTTTGTTGGCAAGATAGATATTTTACCAGGATTATTGCCTCCACTGTGATACTTAAGCGCTTCTTGTTTTGTGGTATGATCTAAATCGTCATTCATCATTATATCTTGAGCTCATAATTTTTAAGTATATGGAATTTTTATAAATGTTCAATTGCAAACTATTAGCTTGTGAATTGCACTCCACTCCTGTATAAGTTTACCATACCGCACTAAAGTTACACTGCATGTTTAAGAAAAACTTGCCTAATTTACTGACAATTTCTCGTGCGTTTGCAGTACCAGCAATAATATTAAGTTTTTATATAGAAAATAAATATGCAAACTTGATAACAATATCAATCTTTATATTTGCATGCATTACAGATTTTTTTGATGGTTACCTAGCACGTGCGTGGAAAGTCCAATCAAAATTTGGCAGGCTATTTGATCCAATTGCTGATAAACTAATAGTGGTTTCAACAATAATGATGCTGGTTTATAGGCGCAAGATCAATGATTACACGATAATACCATCAGTTATCATCGTTTGTCGGGAGATATTAGTTTCGGGTTTGCGGGAATTTCTGATTGCTACAAACGTTAGCCTACCTGTGAGCAAAGCTGGAAAAATTAAAACATTTCTGCAGATGCTTGCTGTAGTGGCACTAATAATAGACAACTACGAAATAACTCAATATATCGGTGCAATTTGTCTGTGGGTTGCAGCCATTATAACTATGTGGTCAGGCTATAATTATGTTGTGGCCGGCATCAAGCAGATTGACTGAATTCCTTGAGAAACAATTAATATACAAATAGTTAAGATTTCAATAAAATTGACTAAGTAATTGAAATCATGTATAATATACTAGTTCATAAGTTAGTTGGGTTTATATGACTAGTATTACAAATAACCCCGGTACTAAGTCTTCTAAAAGACTAAAACTAAAAGATAAAGATAAAAAAGGTTCTGAAATAGAAGATTTTTTTCAGGATTTTTGGCCGACAGTTGATCCAGATGTCAAAAAAGAAAAGCTCAAACAAGAACTATTAACACTGAAAAAAAGAGAGCTATATAGACAATACGTATCATTGGCAACAATGGCCCCATTTGCATTGCTGATGGCTATTGAGCTGGAAAAAACATGCAGCGATCAGGTATTGCTTGGTGTTATAAGTGGTGCACTAAGCCACGCTATATTACCTCTCACAGCTTTATCTCTTATTTGTACGCTATATTTAATTTACAATAACAGGAAGATAGCTCAAAAGGAACAGGAATTGAAGGATCTTGAAAATGGCGAAGTGGTAGAAAAAGAGAAGAGAGATGTTCCTCATACCGTTGATGATTACCTTAACTACGCTGATGCTGCTTTAACTACATTAGTTATTGTAGCTAGTATAGTTAGCGAAGCATTGGAACTAGGAATAATAGAAGACGTAGCCTTTTCAATTTCCAGCTTATTTTACTTCGTAGCAAGCGCTAATTTCTTCTATTGTGAGTACAAAAAGGGCAAAGAACATGAGGTAGACAAAGAGCAAGAAAATTCCAACCTTGATGAAAAATCTGAGAAAAAGACTAACAATATGTCTGCTGCTAGTTTAATGTTTGCTGGTTCTTCTATAATGTTAATAAGGAGAATAATGTTAATAGCATTAGCATCATTCTTACATCCTGCTGTTGGACCCGCTTTGGGTTTAGTAGGCATCACTCTTTTAATGGCAGGAAGTGGACTGATTACACATCTTTATAAGAGAGAGTTAAAGAATGTAGAAATCAGTGGAAAAGGTGGAAAAGGTATGACAGGTGCTGGTGTGGGCAATGTAGACAGAGATGGCAATACAAAAGAAGTGCCGCCACTGTTTGCATAACCTAAACTAAGCAGAAAAAAAAGGCAAAAGAAGCCCTGTGGGCAGCTTACTTCAAAATATATTGGTAGCAAGTGGTTAACTCGTGACTTCTTCTTTGAGTTGTGCAATTTCAGCTTTAGGAAGACCAGTAGATTCAGCTATTAAGTCAACAGATACACCAGCTTTAAGTAGGTTTTGAGCCACAGCTATTTTAGCCTGTTTGTCTCCTCTTTCTTCGCCGATTTGGATGCCTTCTTGTCTGCCGATTTTTATACCTTTCTCTTTAGCATCATCAAGTTTTTGAGCGAGGACAGCCTTCTCATCACGAATACGCTTGATCTCTTGTTCATATTCTATGAACTCCTTTTCTGACCAGTTAAATCTGTTCAGCTCTTCATATGCTTTTTTGATTATTACGTCACTTCCTATTATTCTTTCCAGTTCTCTTTCACTAGTTTCTTCCGCATACTTGAAGAAGTAGACCCATTTTTCGACTATACTCCCCAATTGATCTTCCTTTGTTTTCGGAAATTTTGGCAGTTCAATAAATGTAAAATAAAAATCTTTTAAATCATGTTCATTAGTATCTTCATCCCGAATAGTGTGTTTTGATTTATACTCGGACTTGTCCGGAAACAGGATACAATCTGCAATGGCAATAAAGATAATTTCTTTAAGGTCTTCATATTGATCACCTTTATTAGCCTGTCTTGAATAAGCTTTAGCAGCATAGTACTGAGCACGTTTCTCGAAACCTTTAGTTTTAGCGACCTGCATTTCGACTATCACTTGCACCCCATTTTTATCTCTGCAGAGAACATCAACAATGCTTTGCTTTTTGGAGGCAATTTCAGCATCCATTATAGTGCTGAGGAATTCTATTTCTTTTATTTCATCTTTGCCAGTGAAGCCCAGAATATCATTGAGGAAGTGAATGAGGATGTCTTTATTCTTTTCAGTACCAAAGATACGCCGGAATGCGACATCATTCTTCGGGTCGAGAAATTTTGAGAAAGCCACAACTATAGTGCTTAAAAATATTAATAATTATACACAATTCTGTAGAAATATTCAATCTTTTTGTTCGGATGTATTGGTCTACGAACCCAAGCCTCATCTTGCATTGCAATTATATTAAAAAATTTACCAAATGAGAAAAAAAGACAAAAGAAGCCCTGGTCAGTATTTATTTTCAGTATTGGCGTTTTTGTGTCTTAAACGCTGCAATTTAGCGACTTTTAAACTGCAACAGACCTTAGTTTAAATATTGAAAAATTTACTAAGCAGAAAAA
>JAISAR010000087.1 GCA_031266615.1 Rickettsiales bacterium | reverse complement strand
TGGTAAATTTCTTAAATATTATAGCTTAGACTAGTTGCGTTTAAAAGCAGCTAAATTGCAGCGTTTAAGACATAAAAACGCCAATACTGAAAATAAATACTGACCAGGGCTTCTTTTGCTTTTTTCTCCATTTAGTAAATTTCTTAAATATTATAGCTAACATAAACTAAGTAAGAAGGTGTCATTCCAGTTTGGAATCCAGCCTTCACGTAATCCCATCGAAAATGCTGTGTTTTAACAGCTACTTTTATGCTCACCAAATCAATTTACTTGCATTTCTTGAGTAACCTTGCTAAACTAATAATACATTATGCTAAATTAATTCGACTAAGGGGTGGTATGATTCCAGAAACACGTAAAGAAGCGTTTAAAGTATTAGGGTTACCAGAAAGTGCAAGCACAGATGATATTAAGACAGCATATCGTACACTCATACGGAAATGGCACTCTGATAAACGGGACCAAAATGAAAGCGAAGAAGCGCGAAATATAGCAACAGAAAAATTTCAGGAAATAATAGCAGCATATAGAATATTAACGGGCGAAACCAAGGAGGAAGAATTCATCAGACAATATCCTAATGATGATTGGTACAAAAAATGGCACGGTTCGTATTCAAGTAAAAATGATTGGGCTGATGGTTGGCCCAAAGAATGGTTCTGTTCGTATTCAAGTAAAGAAGAGGAAGACTTGTTCAACGCTCTTTCCCGTCAAGACCTAACTAGAACAAAAGCTCTGTTAAAACAAGTTCAAAACATCAACGCACAAATCAAAATTAACGGTTTTACTTACGAATCAATATTGCACCGTATTGTAA
Source organism: Rickettsiales bacterium (assembly GCA_031266615.1). Taxonomy (GTDB): domain Bacteria; phylum Pseudomonadota; class Alphaproteobacteria; order Rickettsiales; family Anaplasmataceae; genus Wolbachia. Next base: position 15,016 of record JAISAR010000087.1, on the reverse strand, counting down.
GAAATTCTTGCGACAACTCCAAACCCGGTTGGAGAGAACTTCTCGAAGAAGTTTTATCAAAATATAGTGCTGACAGCTCAACATCAATTATAGATGTGAATATTATGGATAAAATTAATCGTGTTACTCCTTTATGTCTTGCGTGTAAACTAGGCAATCTTGATGTTGTAAATTTGCTTTTAAAGTACGGAGCAGATCCTAACGTGCATGGTGCCTTTCATCCACCACTGCATTATGCTTTAAGAAAAAACAAAATTGATATTGCTAAGGTGCTTCTTGAACATGGAGCCAAAGCTGAAAAGTTAAAACCTACCACAATCATAAAATATAATAAGAGTGCGGTGGAAGTACTATTACCGCACTTATCTGATAAAACAAAAGGTTTGATGTTATATCATATTGTCAAGGATAAGAGCGTAGAAACTGACCATGATATTGAAATTGAAAAATTACTATTGGATGCAGGTGTTGATCCTATTTCAGGAGGAAGATGGATAATTATAGTTCCAGCGTTATTGTTTGGTGCTGTAGGAGCAACGCTTGCTGCAATGAGCATTATACCTGAAATTGCTGCTATTGGAGTGATTGCAACGGCTGTATTATCAGGAATTGCTGGTGCTGTGATAGGTTGTGTAACGGGGTATCTTGTTGATGTAGCAATAAATCAATGCTGTGGTAATCAACAGTGTGCAGCTTAGTATACTACGGATTCGTGAAGAAGCATACCACAGATTCGCTCAAACCTCCGGCACTCTTCTTAATGTACCACCGAGGTCTCGTATTACTTAGAAGTTCAAGCAATTTAAGAGCGCACAAAAAACACCAGTATGATATAAATTATCTTTTTTCTGCTTAGTTTAGAAGTTATGCAAGAAATCTATTATTTTTTAACACAGTTAACATCTTGACTTTATCTAGTTAATATTTCAAATTGTAGAAAATAGAAAGTTCTATGGCAACAAGTCTACTACAAGGCAAAAAGGGATTAATAACTGGAATAACAAACAAGAGGTCGGTAGCGTACGGCATAGCAAAAACTCTCTCAGAGCACGGAGCAGAACTTGCAATCACTTACCAGAACGAAATGGTAAGGGAGAGATTATCATCGGTAGCAGCTGAGCTAAATGTGGAGTTAGTACTAAATTGTGATGTTGCAAATGAGGAAACCATAGATGAGGTTTTTAAGATAATAGAAAAAAAATGGGGTACTCTTGATTTTTTGGTACACGCAATCGCATTCTCTGACAAGAATGAACTCGGTGGTAAATATGTTAACACGTCACTGAGCAACTTCCTCAACGCAATGCATATATCATGCTATTCTTTTACTGCTCTAGCGCAAAGAGCTGAAAAGATAATGCCAAACGGTGGTAGTTTACTCACTTTATCTTACTATGGCGCTGAAAAAGTTATGCCAAATTATAATGTTATGGGTCTATGTAAAGCGGCACTCGAAGCAAGTGTAAGATATATAGCATGCGACCTTGGACCGCAAAATATCAGAGTAAATGCCATTTCTGCTGGTCCAATTAGAACTTTAGCATCTTCTGGAATAAGCAATTTTCACTTCATATCAGAATGGAACAGAAATAATTCTCCACTAAGGCGCAACACTACAATAGAAGATGTTGGAAAAGCAGCGCTGTATTTGCTGAGTGACCTAAGTAGCGGTACCACTGGGGAAGTTTTACATGTTGATTCAGGATATAACGTAGTAGGGATGAAAGCAATTGATCCGAATATAGTTCAAAGTTGAGTGTGAGAAAAAAGCCTTTCTAAAACTGGTAATATGGTTTATAGTCGATAATGCAGTATTTAAATACTTTATGCTCAAGAAATTAGCTTGGTATTGGTCTTTTATAGAATTAATTAAAGGGTTTATTATTACGCTTAGGTATGCGTTTAAACCAAAGGTTACGCTTAGGTACCCTATGGAGAAGGGACCTCTAAGTCCAAGATTTCGCGGTGAGCATGCGCTGCGTAGATATTCAAACGGTGAAGAACGATGCATAGCTTGTAAACTATGTGAAGTTATCTGCCCTGCCCAAGCGATAGTTATTGAAGCAGAAGAAAGAGAAGATGGTAGTCGTCGCGCTACGCGTTATGATATTGACATGACAAAGTGCATATATTGCGGGCTTTGCCAGGAGGCATGTCCAGTCGATGCAATTGTTGAGGGTCCTAATTTTGAGTTTGCAACGGAAACTAGGGAGGAACTAATGTACAACAAAGAAAAGTTATTGCGTAATGGTGACATTTGGGAAGAAGCAATTGCACTCAGGTTAAAAAAGGATAGGTCGTATCACTAATGTTAAGAATTTATAATATTAAACCTCTGTCATTCCGGCGTCCTCTCGTGTCATCCAAGTAGATACCGTCTTGTCAGTCAACAAGAAAATTATAAAAATTGGATCTAAATTGCCTAAGCTGTATTGTGAAATCAAATAACTTGTTGACAATAAAGACAGTATCTTTTTTCCCCATTTAGTAAATTTCTTAACGTTTGTAGCTAAAGGTTAGTTACAAACGCCTTGTGTCTTTATGTTATGAAAAGGCAAAGGATATTCTGACCAAATGCCGTAAAGATCCGAAACTTATCGCTGAAAACCCGCTGGAGCTTAAGACTTTAACAGGTCAAAGACATACTAAATGGAAAAAGGACTATTAGAAGTGAAAATAAAAACAAGGAAAAAATAAGAAAACCCTCTCTCTAAATGTGCCTTACATGGCATTTTTCTATTTTGCTGCTTTTCCGGCAGGTTGCATTAAATAATTTTCAATTAATTAGTGTTATACTAAAGCAATTCTCAGAAATAAAAAAACAATTTGCTTTATTGCCTACAGCCGTAGCTTTGGGCAAGCCTGCAAATCCCTTATTTGTCTAGCTAACAGCGAGAATTGACATAACTTTAATAGTGGAATGGTAATGATTAATAAAAAAACGTTAGTGATAACAGCCCTTGTTTTATTGTTATCACAACAATCTTTTGCAAATGAAACAGAAGGATTTTACCTTAGTGGTGGATATTATGGTCAGCTTTTTGCCAGCATGGGTAAATTGAAACTGAAATCTAAAACAGATCATGGAATTCTTATAGGTTTCTGGTATGACAAAAAGGATATACCAGAAGAATTATATCAGCTGGATGAACGCCAACTAAACTATAGTCCACTTTTTGCTGCAAACGTAGCGTTTGGCTATTCAATAAACAGCTACAGAGTTGAATTAGAAGGAATGCATTCTTCTATAGACGTTAGTAATGTTGGTCTTGGAAGCAAAGGAATGGTTGTGCACTGCCTGGAAGAAATTCAAGAACCAATAAGTGGTTTTGACAAACTTTTTTATCATGTTTTCATTGACTACAACCCAGTTGAAAACAAGTCTGTAATAGCAAACATTTATCGTCATTGGAAGAGTGACCGTTTTTCTTTTTCTCCTTACATTGGAGCTGGAGTTGGTGTAACAAAAATGAAAATGTTTGGAAAAACGTCAGCAGGACTCGCGTACCAATTAAAAGCTGGCCTCGACTATTACTTAAACAAATATATAAGTATGCGCATTGGGCATAGATATTTCGGTGCGGTTGTTGGCAATTTAAAGTTTAAAACAGTATTACTCCAAAGATCAGCAATAGATAGAGAAACAGCGGAGAAGCGAATCAGGGAAGGTACCCTAGATGCGGAAAGCAGCTTAGATATAGAAAGTGGGTTGTTGTCCACACATGGTATTGAAGTTGGCCTTACTTTTCATTTTGCTAGCAAAACCAGCTCTATTGCATAGTGCTAGCAATTCTATTGATAATTTCACTATGCACTCGATTATCATCCTTAGTTTCAATTTCAGTGATAACATTGCATCTATCAGACTCTTTTAGCGCTATTTCTTGAAATCCTTTTCGAACTTTATTATAAAAATTAATGTCCATCTCTTCGTATTTGTTTTTGTTCTTTGCTCTGCTTAGCCCAACTTGAACATCAATATCTAGGATAAATGTGATATCTGGACGTCTAATTTTTACTAACTTATGCAGGTCCCCTATTAACCCTAAGTCAACTCCAAGCCCATACCCTTGGTATGCAATAGTTGAATCAATAAACCGATCGCAAATCACTATCTTTCCTTCTTCTAGAGCTGGTAATATTAATTTTTCCATATGTTCATATCTCATTGAGGTGAGCAGCAAAAGTTCAGAGATGGGATCAATATTGTCCTTAAGCAATACCCTTCTTACCTTCTCTGCAAAGTCAGTGCCGCCTGGTTCTCGGGTCAATATCACACGATTTTCGCCACGAATTTGCTTAAAATGATTCGCAAGTAACTCAGACTGCGTTGTTTTACCGGAGCCGTCTATTCCTTCGAAGGTTATGAACATAAGTTCTATAATCGTAATGTCAAAAAAGGATATGCAAACAGTATACACAAGAACCATTTGACATTTAAGCAATAATATTATATGTTGTGTGTGATATACAATTCTCTGTAAGCTATGGTTGCACTGAATACTCCTAAGGTAGATTTTGACTTTACTGCAAAGGATTTCAATCTTTTGGGGGTGGATAACAAACACTATACATTAAGTGACTGTCGTGGAAAAAATGGTCTTATTGTAATGTTTATATGCAATCACTGCCCTTACGTTCGATCAATTATTAGCAATCTGGTGAGCGATGTTGATTTGTTAAAAAAAGATTATCAGGTAAGTACTGTTGCAATAATGCCAAATGATGTAAATGAATATCCAGAAGACTCCTTTGAAAATATGATTAATTTTGCCAAGGAAAATAGGTTTACATTTCCATATCTGATTGACAGTACACAAGAAGTAGCTAAAGAGTATGGTGCTGTTTGTACTCCTGACTTTTTTGGTTTTAACGCTAATTTAAACCTCTGCTATCGTGGACGTTTTAACGATGCAAAAAAAGAAAAGGGTCAAAACTATAAAATAGGAAGTAGTGATTTATTTCAAGCTATGAAATTTATTGCAGAAACTGGTAATCCTCCGGTTGACCAAAAGTCAAGTATTGGTTGCTCAATTAAATGGTCTGATCCTACAGGTTAAATATCATGCACGGCAGCTCTCAGTATTTGTTTGACATTATAATTTTACTTTCCGCTGCTGTGTTTATAGTCATAGCGTTTTGGAAAATGAATATCAGCCCAGTGCTCGGTTACTTCGTTGCGGGCGCGTTGATTGGTTCTCATGGATTTAATCTGATACATTCAGCTGAAGCAATGGACAATTTCGCAGAATTCGGCGTAGTTTTTCTATTATTCATTATAGGCCTTGAATTGACCTTTGAACGCCTTATCGCCATGCGTATTTATGTGTTTGGGTTTGGTTCTCTTCAAGTTATAGTTACCATGGTAGCGATATGGTGCATTGCTCTTGCTTTTGGAGTGAACACTAACATGGCGGCAGTTATCGGCGGTGGGCTTGCATTATCCTCAACGGCAATAGTGTTACAAGTTCTGCAGGAAAAAGGTTCCCAGGCAAGTCAAGTTGGTAGGTTGTCAATAGCAGTACTATTAATGCAAGATTTTGCAGTGGTACCGCTAATAGTATTAGTACCCTTACTTACTGGGAGTTCTGAAAACAGTCTAATAAGCTCACTGGCAGGTTCATTAGTACAAGCAGCTATTGCATTAGTGTTGATATTTATAACTGGTAGGTTATTACTCAGACCCTTATTTTCGGTTATTGCTAAAATGGAAAGTAACGAGGTCTTTGTATCAACAACACTCTTAACAATACTAGGAGCAGCATTTATTACCGAGCAATTTCATTTATCAATGGCACTGGGCGCATTCGTTGCTGGGTTATTAGTTGCAGAAACAGAACATAGGCACTCAGTGGAACACGCGGTGTTGCCATTCAAAGATTTGTTTCTTGGCTTATTTTTCATGACTGTCGGTATGTCTATCGATATTGACCTTTTACTCAATAAATTGCCGCTAATTACTTTATTGTCGATCATCCTTATCGTTTTAAAAACATCTATCATATACGTATTGTGTAGATTTTTTGGGTTTAAGAGTGCACCTGCCATACAAGCTGGTTTATTGCTTGCACAGGGTGGTGAATTTGCATTTATCCTGTTTCGCTTAGCAGATGAGTTAGACGTACTACCAAGTGAAATCGCTCAAGTGCTTATGATGGTAACTACGGTAACTATGGCTTTCACTCCTCTTCTATCGGGACTTGGAGAGTGGATAGCAAATTCATTTAGCACTGAGAAAGTAATATTAGACGATGAAGCAATTGAGACAGACACACAAGATCTCTATAACCATGTAGTAGTTGCTGGATTCGGCAGGGTAGGATATATGGTAACAAAAATGCTTACCGCAGAGCATCTAAGTTACGTTGTTGTAGATATTCAATCAAAGATAGTCAAAGAAGGGAAAAGTGACAGCTTTCCTATATATCTTGGAGATGCTACGAGATATGAAATTTTAAAATCAGTAGGAATAGAAAGAGCCCAAGCTCTCGTAATTTCAATAAAGAACGAAGTTACTATAAAGAAGATTGTTTCTCTAGTTGCAACAAATTTTCCACATGTAAATATTATAATACGCCTACCAGATCTGAGTAATGTAGAAGCTTACAAAGATCTAGGGGCTAGCAAAATTATTCCGGAGACATCTGAGATTGGGTTGCAGCTTGGTGGAGCAGCACTGAGCCTAAGTGGTATTAGCGAAAGCGGAGTTGAGTCCTTAAAAAGTAGATTTAGGAAAGGCAATTATAGCATGATAAAGGATATTAGCAGCGATATAGATGAATGATTATTTCTTCAGTTATCCTTTTTGTTGTCCCAACTTGTAACCGTTGATGTCAGACACTTGAGTGGCGTTTATTTTGTCTATAATAAACTACACATATAGTTAGCCAAATCAAGGAAAGTGCAAACCAAGTTATCGCATATTCCAAGTGTTTCATCGGCTGTATAGTTAATTTATTGCTGAAACCTTTCTGCCACAACATACACTGCTCTAGCTTAATACCAAGTTCATTGGAGATTTCATCTGTACTTAGGGTAAACCACGTGTTCAAAGCAGTATCATTTTTGATTAACCAACTTTTGCTTTTACTGCTATCGCAGTATAAAACTCCACTCGCAGCTATTTTCCCAATTTTTGCTTTTTCCTTCTTTTTCTCTCTTACTATTCCTTTATTCACTAACATGCAATGTCCAGTAGTGAGTAGCATAGGAGACAGCACATGATAGCCGCGTTGTCCTGCAAAAACGTATAGCTCTATGTCACTTAAAATCCCATCAATCTTGACGTGTCTGTAGTTAAATTTTGCAAGATCATCATCGGGCAACAGATAGACAACTGGAAGATTCATATTTTTGATAATATTGTTCTTCCAGTTTAATCTAAATAATTGCCACAATCCTAACAAAAAAAGGAGTAAGCAAGGTATAATCAAAATAAATATTGTTTTTTTTAACACCTTACATTTGTGTTTTGAGGTAATTTTCAACACCTATAAGTTCAATGAGAGCAATTTGCTCTTCGATCCAATGGTAGTGCTCTTCCTCATTTTTTAATAGTTCCTCCAATAAGATTACACTAACAAAATCTCTCTCTTTTTCAGCAACAGAAATTGCTTCCCTATAGTCTTTTAAACCTTCTTCTTCTAATTTTAAATTATCTTCCAAAATTTTTCGTATTGTATCTTTTGTGAACTTTCCGTCATACTTTGAGATTTTATTTGTATCTTGAAAGTTTGGTATACCTTTAAGCAATAAAACTCTTTCTGCTAGCTTATTTGCATGTTCAAGTTCCTCGTCAAGCTCGTCTTTCATTTTCTCTGCAAGTTTATTGATCCCACTATCTTTGAGAACTGCAGAATGCAAAAAATACTGGCGTATAGAAGTCAACTCACCAGTTAATAATTTATTCAAATGCTTTATTATTATCTCTTTATTCATAACCTTCCTTTAGTTTAATCTATTAGTATAATCTATATAATAATGAAGATTATAGCAGTAGATCTCTTGCATAACCTCTTTCCGATTTTGCGTCAAAACTTGCTTCCGCTCCTCAGATTGACTTATGCCTAGTTGTTGAAGTAAGGTAATTGTTGCAGTAGCCCAGAAATTAGCTGTAATTATGAATAGAATGTTGGTTGATAAAACAGAATTTTGTTATTAAAAGATATAGGAGGAGCATAAATTTTACTCAAGGTAGTAATGCCGATGGAAGGGATAAGCAAGAGCAGAGTGAAACTTAGATTTCGTATTAGACATGTTGCCATTCACTTCTGCCTAACAAGTATAATGCAGCTTAACTGCCATATCAGACTGTGGAGAGAACCGTGGAAGCGTACTACTTTTAATTTGCGTAAAATTATTAAGGGTTATGGAGGTGTTTTGATTTATATAAAAATTATTGTTGACTTATGTGCAGAGCCTTTGTTGTTCCAATGTCCTCCTAATAGGTATATTTATGATTAGAATTACTTTTTCAGCTGAACAAAAAGTAGAAGAATACAGCGGCAGAGTTACTGGTTTTGACATACTACAACCAGACGTTTTAAAAGAAGCTGTTGCCCTAAAGGTAAATGGTGAGTTATATGATCTCTCACGTGAAATTGAATCTGACACAGAAATAGAGGTGATACAACTCAGTGACGAAATGGGTTTGGATATAATAAGGCACGACACTGCTCATATAATGGCTCAGGCAGTGAAAGAGCTCTTTCCTAACACTCAGATTACCATCGGTCCAACAATTCAGGACGGCTTCTACTATGATTTTGCTACAGATCGTACCTTTACCACGGATGATTTTGCTGCAATAGAAAAGAAAATGAAAGAAATTATAAAAAGCAATCACAGATTTGTTCGAGAAGTTTGGACGCGTAAGCAAGCAATTGATTTTTTTAGCAGTATAGGTGAAAAATATAAGGTTGATATTATCTCCTCCATACCAGAGAGTGAAAACCTAACTGTTTATAGACAAGGCGATTTTGTTGACTTGTGCCGTGGTCCGCACTCGCCATCAACAGGTAGAGTCAAAGCGTTTAAGCTCATGAAAGTTGCAGGAGCATACTGGCGTGGTGATGTCAAGGGCCCAATGCTACAGCGAATATATGGCACCGCATGGCGAAATAAGGATGAATTAAACGCTTATCTTAAGCGTCTGGAGGAGGCAGAAAAACGTGACCACCGCAAGATTGCTAAGGATATGGACTTGTTCCATATCCAAGAGGAAGCCGTGGGGCAAATTTTTTGGCATGAACAGGGGTATATCTTATATAACATTCTTGAATCTTATATAAGGAAAAAATTAATAAACAATGACTATACTGAGGTAAAAACCCCTATTTTAGTAAGCAAGGAGCTATGGGAAAAGTCGGGACACTGGGATAAGTTTCGTGAAAACATGTTTATCGTTGATGAATCTGAAAGTAAAAAGCTAGCAATAAAACCCATGAATTGCCCTTGTCACGTACAGATTTTTAACTCTCACACCAGAAGCTACCGCAATTTACCGATACGTATGGCAGAATTTGGTACATGTCATAGAAACGAAAGTTCAGGTTCATTGCATGGACTGATGAGAGTGCGTGGTTTTATGCAGGATGATGCGCACATTTTTTGCATGGAAGAGCAGATTAATTCTGAGACTGTAAAATTTTGCGACCTTTTAAAAGAAGTATATTCAGAGCTTGGGTTCAATGAAATCTCCGTGAAATTTTCAGACCGTCCAAATGTTAGGGCAGGAGATGATGAAGTGTGGGATAGAGCTGAAAAAGCGCTGCTTGAAGCTGTCAGAGAAACAGGTTTAAGCTATGAGCTCAACCCTGGTGAAGGTGCATTTTATGGCCCAAAGTTAGAGTTTGTTTTGAAAGATGCAATAGGCAGAAATTGGCAATGTGGAACGTTGCAAGTTGATTTCATTTTGCCAGAACGTCTTGGAGCTTTTTATATAGGAACAGACGGACAAAAGCACCACCCTGTTATGCTACACAGGGCAATTCTTGGAACTTTTGAACGTTTTATTGGAATTTTAATAGAGCATTATGCAGGAAAATTTCCACTGTGGCTCGCTCCAACGCAACTTGCCATTCTAACCGTTACAAGCGAAGCTGACGATTATGCTACAGAAATTTACAATACTTTAAAAAAACAAGGTGTTAGAGTTAAAACCGACTTAACCAATGAGAAAATTAGTTATAAGATACGCTTGCATAGTTCAAACAAGATTCCTATATTATGGATTGTAGGCAAAAATGAAGTTGCGAGTAAAACTGTGTCAGTGAGAAATTTAGGGTCAGAAAAACAGGAGTCTTCTTCCTACGAAAAAGCTGCTGAATTGCTATTAAAAATTATTAACCTTAGTCAAGGGAGTTAAAATTTGCAAACCAAAAAACATAGAATTAATGAATCCATTACAGCTGAGGAGGTACGCTTAGTTGACCAAAATGGTAAAATGGTTGGGATTGTGGCAATAAAGCAGGCTTTGGAATCTGCTCAGAATATCGGCTTAGATTTGGTGGAAATTGCGCCTGACTCAACTCCTCCAGTATGTAAAATTCTGGATTACAGCAAGCAAAAGTATGATGCAAAAAAGAAAGCAAGTGAAGCAAAGAAGAAACAAAAAACGTTAACAATAAAAGAAATTAAGATAGGTCCCAATATTGGCGATCACGACTATGAAACAAAATTGCGTCACGTAAGGGATTTTCTTACACATGGACACAAAATCAAAGTCACAATGAAATTTAGAGGTAGAGAACTCACAAACACTGAGGTTGGACTGGAAAAACTAGAACGGTTAATTAGAGATACCGAAGATATTGCAAAGGTAGAATTAGCACCTAAACGAGAAGGAAATCAATATTTTTTAACTCTGGTTGCTAGGTAGCAAAGTTTGTTCACGGTAAACTGGTTTTTGCTTGAATTAAATAAACTACATTTATAATTCTAGAGTATAATCAAAATATGAGAAATTACTATTAAAGGAAAAATTTCACCAATCAACTTTTTTATCTTTGGCTTTGATTTGGAGTACAGATATCAGGCTAATTAATGCGCAGGTAGTAAGATAAATGCCTGCTGCAAGTTTTGTTTCAGTTTTTTCTATCAGCCACATGCATATAGAGGGAGAGAGACCACCAAAAATTCCTGCAGAGATATTATGTGCTAGGCTAAAACCGGTGCATCTAACTTTCGTTGGAAACAACTCACAAGCAAGAGAATTATATATTCCAAAAGACGCACCTATCGGCACACTTATCAACAAATAGGTGAACGTTACAATATAGTGGCTATTATAAGATAACAGTGAAAGCCCCGGTAAACTGATGCAAGCTAAGGCTACCAATGTAGGAATCATCACATTTCTTCTTCCAACTTTATCAGATAGCGTTGCAAACAGTACCGCGGACGTTCCGAATGTGATCTCACTTATAATCCTTACTACATTTTTAATATCGATGCCTGAGAGGATAAGTTCTTTTACGGATATGTTGTAAAACATGATTGCTGAATAAACGATTGCATTTTGGGCGATGCCAAGCCCAATTGCTATTACAAATATCCTTTTATAGTCTCTGATTAATTCCAAAAATGGAGAATTAGATAAGCTTTTATTTTGACCATGAGCTTTGTATGCTAAGCTCTCTTCCATCATGTATCTTGTTAGAAAGCCTATTACGCCCATAATAGAGCAGAAGTAGAAAAGCAGCCTCCAGCCCCAAATTTCATAATTTTCACCTGTAAGCTTTTTGCAAATAGCTATCATTACAAAACATGTGATAGAACCAAGCGCGCCGCTGAAAGCTTTCATGCTACCTAAAAACCCTAGATCTTTTTTACTGCTTGAATGTTCTATTAAAAAGGCTGAATTGATACTCGTTTCTCCACCTGCTGCCATTCCTTGTATTATCCTGCAAAGCAAAAGTAGTATAGGAGAAAATATTCCTATTTCTCTAAAGCTTGGTATAACCGCAATTGCAGTAGACGATATCGAAGCTAATATTACGGAAGTCAGCAAAATTTTTTTTCTGCCGTACTTATCTCCAATGTAGCCAAAAATAAATGCACCAAGTGGTCTAAATCCAAATCCAATTGCAAAACTGCCAAGAAATTTGATTGTGCTTAAATAATCATTTTCTGAAGGAAAAAAAACATTGCTTATTGTATGTGTCAAAACTCCAAATAGAGTCAATTCATACCCTATAATCATGTTGCAGATTATGCCTGATAGTATTGCTTTTTGAATGTTATTCATGATTTCTCAGTTTAATATGATCTAGGGTACTTAGTCAATGACCTGCAAAGACAATTCACGTAAATGTTTATTGTCTATCTCAGAAGGAGCACCCATTAGAACATCTTCACCTTGCTGATTCATAGGAAAACAGATTACCTCGCGAATGTTTGGCTCGTCAGCAAGCAGCATCACCATTCTATCAATCCCTGGTGCTATTCCGCCGTGAGGCGGCACTCCGAATCTGAATGCACGCACAAGCGCACCGAATTTTGTATCAACTTCTTCCTGGCTGTAACCTGCAATGGCAAAAGCTTTGTACATAATATCCAATTTGTTATTGCGGATTGCCCCGCTCGACAGTTCTATCCCATTACAGACAAGATCATATTGGTAAGCAAGGATATCTAGTGGATTTTCCCCCTCCAAATCTTTCAAGCCGTCATGAGGCATAGAGAATGGGTTGTGAAAGAAATCGATTTTTTTACTTTTATCGTCGTATATGAAATATGGAAAATCAATAACCCAACAGAACTTGAAGATATTATCATCTATCAGACCCAGTTCTGACCCTAAAAGAGTGCGCACTTTTCCTGCGATTGTTGCTGCTTCATTTTCTTGATCAGAAGCAAAGAACACGCTATCCCCGGGCTCTATATTCGTTATTTCCCTTATGCGATTTAACCTATTGTCATCAAGGAATTTAGCAATTGGTCCTTTTGCAGTGCCATCTTTATCAAACGTTATATATCCAAGACCTTTGGCGCCAAATTCTTTCTGTGCGTGTTCTATTTTCTTATCAAAGAAGCTGCGTGGTTCCTCTGCTGTTTTGGGAGCAGGGATAGCTCTCACTACCATACCACGTTCAATATTGCTTTTGAAAATATTGAACCCTGAATCGCGGAAAATTTCTGTAACATCGCTGATTAATAATGGATTACGCAAATCTGGTTTATCAGAGCCATACTTAAGCATTGCCTCTTTGTATGTAATGCGTGGAAAATCTTTATCGACAGACTTGCGAGAAAATTTAGCGAACACTTTATATAAAGCAGGTTCAATAACGTCAAATATGTCCTCTTGAGTTACAAAAGACATTTCAAGGTCTAGCTGATAAAACTCTCCTGGAGAGCGATCAGCCCTTGCGTCTTCATCACGAAAACACGGTGCAATTTGAAAATATTTGTCAAACCCTGAGACCATGAGTAATTGCTTAAAAATCTGTGGAGCTTGCGGCAATGCATAGAACCTGCCAGGATTTAGCCTGCTTGGCACTAGGTAGTCGCGTGCACCTTCAGGAGAGGAAGCAGTGAGTATTGGAGTTTGAATCTCTAAAAATCCTTGCTCTATCATGAGCTTGCGGAGTTCTGCAATGATTTGTGAGCGCAAAATAATGTTGTTACGGACCTTTTCACGCCTTAAGTCAAGAAATCGATATCTGAATCTCATGTTTTCTGGGTATTCTTGCTCACCGGTAATGCTTGCCAATATACTTCTTTCTTCTTTTGCTATTTCTTCATTTTGATGAAACTCAACTTCCGACTCAACGCGCAAATTGTTGACTATCACCTCGATTTCTCCGGTAGAAATAGAGCTGTTTACCGTATCTTCAGTCCTAGCTTTGACTATGCCCGTAACAGTAATTACACTTTCTGACTTTAAATTTGATATTTCATCAAAAAAATCTTTATCGTTATTGAATACCAACTGAGTAATTCCATAAAAGTCTCTTAAATCAACAAAGATCAGGTTGCCGTGGTCGCGCCTGCGGTATAACCACCCAGATAGGGTCACTTCCTTTTCTACATCGTTCTTCCTCAGTTCGTTGCACGTGTGAGTTTTGTAGCAGTTCATATTTGTTTGGTCACCAGAATTCTTTAAGCAGTATAGAAATAAACCTTATTGTATACAAGCCCATTCATCGCATATTTACACAATTTGCGAGATAGGGAAATGTTGCCTTGTGCTGCCTTTGCTCACACATAAGTTTGCAGAATTTCTATAATTGTGGTATAATAATAAGGGTATTTTCAATAAATCTGGATACGAAAAATGCCATTTGCACAGATCATAATATATAGCATAACATTACTTGCTGCAGCTGCGGTATTTTTCTTTTTGAGAAATATATACAAGAACCACGTTCGGAAAGTCATATTTCCTAAAAAAGTCCTTGAAGAAGAGTGGGAAGAAAACAGGAAATTCAATGAATTATATCAAAAAGATAAGCAAAAAGAGCTGGTGAAACGTCAAGAAGTGCTACACGAAAGCCAAAAAGATATGCAAGTTTACAAGGAAGATCCAGAAATAGTTGACATAGCAAAACCAGTAGGCAAATGGACAAAGATGGTTATGATGGGTAATGGTTTAATGCAGCGTTTTGCACAATTGATACATAGAGAAGGTGGACAGAAAGGATTTTGGGAGCTGTTTGTAAAAGCTCAGGCTTCAACTAAGGGTAAGTATAAAGGAAAGGGCAGATAATGTATCCATTGTATGGCCTACTTTCTGATATTAAACTTCTTGAATTATGTTAAGTTTTACAGCCAGTGTTGCCTCAGACACAAGGATGTCATCCCAGTGCTTGACACATGGTTGTACGAACATTTGTTTGTAAAGGTAATTTATACAAAAAATGGTGTCATGCCAGTGCTTGACACTGGCATCCAGTTTTTGGTAGTCTCATTGAAAATGCTGTATAGTGCTCTTGTTTACGATCAGTTTTGCTGGATCCCAGTGTCTGGGCACTGGGATGACATCCTCCTGGTAGGCTCAAATTGCAATGTTCGT
>JAISAR010000074.1 GCA_031266615.1 Rickettsiales bacterium | reverse complement strand
CTAGGTGAAATTAATAAAGACATAAGGTGCACATAGTGCAAAAAATTAAACATAAGACGCCAATCTTAATACTCTTGTCGTTTAATCTGCACAGATGAAGATAACTGAATACCTCCAGTACTATAATAAGGGTAACGGCGGGAGTTGTCAAGCAAATTTTTGTAGCTCTCAAGGTCTCAAAAACTAGCGTCACGCGCTGAAATGACAACAAGAGGGAAAAATCTACTGCGGTTAATGATAAGTTAATCAATTCTGATTAAAAATGGAGAGATCAGTTAATGATAAAACAAGGGTGGCGGCACAAAAATGCTGCTTTTTACGGTGTGAGGCTAGAGTGTTCTAATACTGGGATTGACAAACAACTGTATTCTATGTCAAATTTATAGTATTATAAAATTTGAGGATATTATGTTTAAAAGGTGCATGCCTTCTAAGTTACTGAATACTTGTTTAATATTGTCTATGACTGTATTACTCACCGGCTGTTTTGCAACAATGTTTTCCGGTTCTACACAAACAATCCGGATTAAGGTAGTAGATGATGAAGGTGACTCAATAGAAAAAATTAAATGCTTTGTACATGATCCATCTGGAATGAGCCATTCCATTACGTCTAACCCTGGAGCAGTGGTTATTCAGCGAGGTTCGGGACCATTATCTGTTGATTGTAAAAAAGCAGGTTATAAGCAATTAAATGTGATGGTAGGTGAAAGTTTTAATAAGGTTGCTTTATTAAATCTGCTATGGTGGCCTGGTTTCATCATTGACACAGTTACTGGAGCTTATAAACAATACCCATCACACTACGTTGTAACCATGGAAAAATCTGATTCGTAGCAGGAAAATGCTCAAACACAGCGGCCCAAAGAAATTAAAGTCTATAATAGAAAACTATGCATTAAAATGCATGAAGAGTAAGCTGAGCAAAAATGAGATACGTCTTATTTTAAACTGGAGAAGCATAGTTGGAGAGGAAATAGCAGAGTGTACGAAGCCAAAAAAGATCTCGTATGCGCAAAATATAAATTCCGGTGTTTTGCATCTGGTGGTAACAAATGGCAGCAAAGCGCTGGAAATTCAGCATATGGTCTCTCTTATAATGGAGAAAATCACAATATTTTTTGGCTACAAAGCAGTATATGGTATAAAAATTAAGCAGGAGAGTATTGACTATTTCGCTGTATAAGGTAATCTAAGTACATAAAATAACTTGGTATATTAAAGTGAGTAGAGTTTGCGAATTAACAAACAGGAAAAAGTCTTTTGGTAATAAGGTATCACATTCAAACCGTAAAACAAAGCGCACCTTTTGCTTAAATTTGTGCAATGTTACGTTGATGAGCAACATATTGAACAAAAAATTTAAATTTCGCGTAGCGTCGAGAACTTTGAGAACTATAGATTACAAGAGAGATCTTGACGCTTTTTTGCTTAACACAAGAACAGTTAAACTAAGCGAGAAAGCACAAAAAATAAAAAGAAAGTTGAGAAAAGTTTTAGCAAAACAAGAGGTAGAACTAGCCGTTTCAGATGCATAGTAAGCCTTCATGGCTCAGGGCAAAAGCTCCAACTGGTGAAATATTCAATGAGACCTTAAACACTGTCAAGTTGCATAATCTGCATACGGTGTGCGAGGAGGCTGCATGTCCAAATATTGGTGAATGTTGGAATAAGCGTCATGCTACTGTGATGATTCTTGGTTCTGTTTGCACTCGTGCTTGCGCATTTTGCAATGTTGCAACTGGTATTCCTGATAAATTAGACCCTCACGAGCCGGAAAATTTAGCAAAGGCGATAAAAAAGTTAAATTTAAAGCACGTCGTTATTACCTCTGTTGACCGTGATGATTTACCAGATGGCGGAGCAAACCAGTTTATAAGGTGTATAGAAGAAATTAGAAAGATAATTCCAGAAACAACAATAGAGATTCTAACTCCCGATTTTTTAAATAAGAAAGGAGCATTTGAAACGATTGCTGTTGCATCACCTGATGTCTATAACCACAATATTGAAACAGTACCAAGATTATATGCAAAGATAAGGCCAAGGGCTCGTTATTTTCATTCACTATATTTGCTGAAGATGGTAAAGCAAATTAATCCTAAGCTTTTCACCAAGTCAGGGCTTATGGTTGGTCTTGGGGAAACAAAAGAAGAAGTATTTCAAGTTATGGACGATTTACGCAGTGCCGAGGTTGACTTTATAACGATCGGCCAATACCTGCAGCCGACTCCAAAGCATGCAAAAATCGATAGATATGTTACGCCAGAGGAGTTTGAGCATTATAAATACGTTGCTTACTCCAAAGGGTTCTTAGTGGTTGCATCAAGTCCACTGACCAGGTCATCGTATCACGCTGAGGAAGACTTTAACAGGCTCAAAGCTTGTCGTTGATATTAGATTGCATAACTTCTTCTTTAGTTACGCAAGAAGTCCATCTCTACTTCTTCGAATTAAGGTCAATTAGCTTTTCTTTAAGTATTATGCGTTAAATTCCTTTTCTTTGAAGCTTATTACATAAGAAATATGCAGAAGTACATTTTTAACATCGTCTGTAGTGAAGATATAGTAGGTAACGATTCTAGGTATAAAAGGATAAAGCTTGTTGAGAATCAAGACGATAAAGAAAAAACAATAAAATTCTGCGGCCCTTACATTGGAGCATATAGCATCTTTTGCAACAAAAATGGACAAGAATTTTTTGAACTATGGGTTGAGAGGGCAAAATATAATTTTCGTGAAGGTGACTTCTGTGATAGTTGGACGGATGGAGAGCTCCATCAGAAGCTACGTATTCCGTTAGAAACGGTTAAATTAAAGGTAATACTTGATGAAGATTGTGAATATAAGATTGCTGTATCTGTTGAGGACAATCAATGGATCACTCTACCTAAGTCGTCATTATTTGGTGAAAATATTAATTTAAAGAGATATTATAACCAAGAGCTTAGTTTATCGAGAGGAGAAAATTTCTCATCATCGAGCCATGATAAATATTATATACCGGAAGTTATGTATGGTCAAACAGAGATTTGTGGATTAGTACCTTCTAGCTTTCCGATCTGTTATAAAAGCAATATTCAAATGAGACGTCCCGGGCTTACTACAGAAACTACACAAAATTATAAAGTAGTTATTGAAAAGAATGACAGAGGTGAGCTTTCAATCTACTTTGCTGATGGAGATGGAGCCCGTTTGACTAATATTTATGAGGGTACAAAAAATATTATAGATTATGCGAACTCATCTTTAAAAGCAGTATTGCTTGAAAATTCAAATATAAGAGAAGTTCTACCTGAGCTTGGGATTGATGTTATTACACCACTAGAAAGAAAGGTAAAATGTTTAGTCAATAAGATGTATAGTGAAGTTGCAGAACACGTTGCTCATCTAGAAGCAAAGAACAGTGAAGATCAAGAAATCTTGGCAAATAATCCTATTTTACAGGAAGGAATAGCAGAAAAGTTAAGAGGAAACCCAGGGAATGCAAAGGGACCAAAAGGTGAAGATGTCAATCCTGTGGAAATTGTAAGTAAGTTGAAGCATGATGGTAGATTTAAGCGAGAATTAAAAGGTGAAAAAGGTGAGCCGGGTTCTAGAGGTGAGCAGGGTCCTAGAGGCGAAGATGCTAATTCTTCAGAAATTGTGAGTAGATTGAAACATGATGGTAGATTTAAGCGAGAATTAAAAGGTGAGCAAGGTCCTCATGGGCCAAAAGGTGAAGATGGTGAACCAGGTCCTAGAGGTGAGTCAGGTCTTCAGGGTCTTAAAGGCGAAGGTGCCGATCCTGTAGAAATTGTAAGTAAGTTGAAACATGATGGCAGATTTAAGCGAGAAATAAAAGGTGAAAGAGGGGATGCAGGTGAGCCAGGTCCAGAAGGTAACCCTGGTAAAAATGGTGAGCCAGGTCCTAGAGGTGAGCAAGGTCCTCAGGGACCAAAAGGTGAAGATGCCAATCCTTCAGAAATTGTAAATAGATTGAAACATGATGGTAGATTTAAGCGGGAAATAAAAGGTGAAAAAGGAGATGCAGGTGAGCCAGGTCTAGAGGGTAAACAAGGTCTAGAAGGTAACCCTGGTAGAAATGGTGAGCAGGGTCCTAGAGGCGAAGATGCTAATCCTGTGGAAATTATAAGTAAGTTGAAACATGATGGCAGATTTAGACAATTACTGAAGGGAGAAAAAGATGAAGATGCAAAGTCTTTGGAAACAAATGGATTGGAACCTAGTAGTAGATTTAAGAGAGGGACTGAAGAGGAAGAAAAAGAAGATACTGGACTATCAATTAATGAAATAGCTGACCAACTTGCAGAGAATGGTGACTTTAAGGGTGCTATTACAAAACATACCTTGGCAGATCCAACCTTTAAAGACTCTGTTAGAGATATAATGTCACAACCGTTCTTTGAGATTCCAGAAGATGTAGATGCTCCGCTTTCTTGGGATTGGTAGTAGCACCTAAATCTCAATGGTAATAGAACAAATTAAGAAGAGCTCCTTTTGCCCACAGTTGGCAAGTTTGAGGAAATTTGTGATATATTTTATTTGCCTTCCCAATAATGAGGGTTGGTATAACACGATTTTATAGCCCTGCTCGTAGTAATCTAAATTGGGTCTAGTGTAGTGAGCTTACCGGACTATTACGAGGAGGGCTATAAGTCATAGACTAGCTCAAAACACTACACAGATTTTATCCAAAAATTATATCAACATAGGATTTATTAGTTAAATCGTAATCGTTCCATTCACCAAATTTTAAGCTTGAATTATCTGCAGTGAGTTCTCTTAAATCCAATTGGGTTGTTAACCAGTCACTGTCTTTTTCTATTAAATTTAGGTGCGATACATCGATTGCAATAGCTGCGTCTTTAGCATCGTTTGAGAGTGTATGAGTACCCGCATTTTTGACCTTTATACCCCCAATTTTGAAATAATTTTCTGGTCCCTCTAGGTATAACTCTAGTGTACTATTTGAGTTATCCAGGGTACCTTTATAATTCTGTCCTGCAAACGCTAGCTTTTTTTCTCCTAAGCTATTAATTTTCTCTTGAAAATTACTTAAATTGATTACCTCACTTTCATTTTCAATTTGAATGCCAGTGAGTTTCTTTAAATTAATTTGTGCTACCATCTTTTCCTCATAATTGAATAATTTATACTTGTTTTTAACCGGAACTAATTAAATTATCATTAATCTGGATGTGTAGCTACGCTGGCCAGGTTTCCCCACGTCATACCGCCTCGGTCTCAGCCGCTAACGCGTAGCGAAATGATGGTAGCTATAAACATTAAAAATTTTACCAAATAGAAAAAAAAGCAAAAGAAGCCCTGGTCAATATTTCTTTTAAAACATTGGCGTTTTTTATGCCTTAAACGCTGCAATTTAGCTGCTTTTAAACTACAACTAACCTTGACTTAAACGTTAAGAAATTTACTAGGCAGAAAAAAAGGCAAAAGAAATCCCGTGGTAGAAGTTGCTTACTCTCTAATCCTGCAAATTGGCGTACTATACTGTCTTGAACGACTTATAAGCGCGTTTCAGCTTGTATAGGCAAAAACCTAGAAGTCTAGGTGAAATTAATAAAGACATGAGGTGCA
>JAISAR010000073.1 GCA_031266615.1 Rickettsiales bacterium | reverse complement strand
ACAGTATAGTACGCCAATTTGCAGGATTAGAGAGTGAGCAACTTCTACCACGGGATTTCTTTTGCCTTTTTTTCTGCCTAGTAAATTTCTTAACGTTTGAGTCAAGGTTAGTTGTAGTTTAAAAGCAGCTAAATTGCAGCGTTTAAGGCATAAAAAACGCCAATGTTTTAAAAGAAATATTGACCAGGGATTCTTTTGCCTTTTTTTCTGCTTAGTTTAGGTTATGCAGAAAGTCTATGTTATTTCTATATTATTACCGGGCTGATGGTTAGTATCATCAAGTTCAGTAAAAGGGTCATCATTGATCGGTTGATTAAACAGTTTGTCAAGCTGGACTGCTAGGAATACTGCGCTATATATTATGCTGACTGTTACGCTTAAATTAAAATTATAGATTATGCCATTACCTAAGTTTATCGGTACGGTTGCAATTTCTATCCTTCTTAATACGAAGTTTAACAAACCTAATGACAAAGTTAGTGTGCTGATGATAAGGCTCTTCCTGCGTTTAGCAAGCTCAGCTTTACATTTTGTAAATTCATCAGTTTCCTTTTTATCTTGGTATTTTCCACATGTATCTTGATATTCTTTACGTGCCTTTTGATATTTTTTGCATGTATAATAATAGCTTATGGGTTCTGAAATGAATAGAAATAGGATTGTTGATGTTAAGTGAACACAACTTATTATGTCTGCATTATCTCCGGTCAAGAGATGGATGACTTTCAACATCATTAGCGCTTCTATGGTGCTACTTGCAATACTGGCTGATTTACCCACAATTTTTGCTAATTTTTTTTTGCCCTCAGGATCTCTGTAATCCTTGATTAGGTCATGTAAAGTAAATGCAGAATGAGCAATATATAGAATAGACGTTGGAAACTTTACTATTCGAGCGGCTTCGCGTATAAAAGTGATATTGGATCTATTACTGTCAATAAACTCACAGCAAAATTGTAGTGAAATCTTGCACAGTAGCATTGTTAAACCTGTTGTAACACAGATTATTCTCCTGATATCATGGTTGTAAGTATCATGTACCTTTTGTGCAAACGTGTTTTGTTTCTTTTTTAGTTTATTTGACATAAATACTTAATAAAATAATAGTTTTTTATTATTTTATCATATTAAATCCTAAAGGAAAAGTATTATAAGTCAGGATTTTAAAGATGATTTATGCACAAATTTACCAAGCATTTTATAAACAAGAAATCAGTACCGAGAGTTGGTATGCGAAAGTAGTATCCGTCCTTGATTATTGCTTTATATTCCATATCAAGTTCAACAAGCGTTTCTGAATGTTCAGAAACAAAAGATATAGGTGATAAAACCACAGGTACACCATCAGCTTTTGCACGCAACAGCTCACTTTCGGTGCTTGGCTCTAGCCATTTTACGGGGCCTATCTTACTCTGATAACATATTGACCAATCAAGATCTTTGATATTTAATTTTTTTACTATTAATTTTACTGTTTCCTCTACCTGTAGGGCATAAGGGTCACCTTTTTTAATAACGCTAAGTGGCAAGCTATGGGCTGAAAACAGAACTCTTGGTTTACCAAGCCTACTAGCTAACTTATAGTACTTGGCTATCAAGTTAGCATGAACTTCAATAAAGTCTTGATTATCATAATAATGGTTGATTATTTTTGTGTTGCATTTCAGACCATACCTTTTAGCATTTTTTTGCCAATTTTCGATAGATGACAGAGTTGTGGTAGTTGAATACTGAGGATATAGCGGTAGCAGAATTACTTCGTCAGGACCAAACTGCTTCACACTTTTAACAACTTCATCAGCAAATGGATGCCAATAGCGCATGCAGATGAATACTTTGGCCAGCTCTGGTGTCATTCTAGCGCGTAACGCTGGAATCCAGTTCTTTTTTCTAGATCCCAATTCCACGCTACTTGGATGACAAAGTACAGATCTATGAAGCTCTTGCTCAAGCGCTTCAGCTTGCATTTTTGTATTCTCTAAAATTGGCGATTTGCCTCCAATTTGCTCATATATTTTTCGTGCAGTATTTTCTCGTTTTGCGGATATGAACTTTGCTAAAAGAAACCGAAAAGGGTTTGGTAGATTTATTATTCTTCTGTCGTAAAAGAGATTAAATAAAAAAGGACGGATCGCATTTGGTGAGTCAGGCCCGCCAAGGTTAAGTAAGATGACTGCCTTTTTCATTAGATCTGTTGCAAATCATTATTGAAACTAAAAGCTTACTTTTTGCTGTCATTCCAGCGCGTGATGCATGACAATGTTGTGGTTTGAGTACCAAGAGGATGTCATCCCAGTGCTCCGACACTGGGATCCAGGATTTCACTAAATTGGTGAGTATAAAAGCGTTATGTGAAAACAACGTACTCGATGAAATTGTGTGAAAGTGCTGGCCAAGCATTTTAGTGTACGAACATTGCAATTTGCAGATAATTTGAGTAGTAGGTGGTGTCATTCCAGCGCGTGACGCTGGAATCCAGCTTTTTAATAACTTCACCAAAAATGTTGTATAGTGCACGATCAATTTCGCTGGATCCCAGTGTCAAGCACTGGGATGACACCTTTGTGTTTAAGGTAAAAATGGCTAACACACTGCTCCCGCGTTCGTACCGCTGTGTGTCAAGTGCTGGGATAACAAAATAAAACACATTTAGGCTCCGCAACACGCTGCTCCAGGGGTGCCTATAGAATTAGCTACACACTCATCAAGTTTAGTTACAGGTATAATATCTGCGGGTATTAAATTTCTCACACTGGCATACAATAGGTGGCCAGATCTTTGCAGGTTACTCTTGGTAGATACAAAGCTTCTATCAAAGATCAGATCAGCGCAAAAACTTGGCACTGCTTCAAGAAGTTCAATAGCAGCTAAAGATAGCATTATACAACTTTGCAGAACCTTAAGAGGGAAAACTAAAAACGCAATAAGAAAGGAGGTGTTACCTGCCTCACCTACTTGGTTAGGCGAATTATACTCAATATGTTTTCTGTTTTTATCAAAGATAGGAAATTTTATAGTATCCTCCTCAAATTCTGTGTCTATTTTCGGCCTACTATGTTCAGTGATTTTCTCTAGTAACTTCTCACGCAGGTGAAAAGTTCTCACAACAAAACACGTGGTAATCATCAACGCAGCGCATACAAGCGCACATTGCATAAGACTCATACTGCCTACCATAGCTGGCAGTGCAAAACAAACAAATGGCGTTATGATAGCCATTTCAAAAAATGGAATAGTGTTCCTTTTCATTGCAAAGGCAGCGCCTTCTTTCAATTTTGTATTACGATGTGCGCTATATTCCAAATAACTCAAAAAAGCCAAATTAAAAGTCAAAAATCCTTTTGTGCCACAAAAAATTGATGATTTTAAATTATTAACGAATGTTTTAGCAGCAGATTCAGTTTTAACTGGTTGTTTGGTAGTAGACTCAGTTTTAACCGGTTGTTCAGTAGTAGACTTATTATGACAACATCCACCCATACAATACCTCCTTGATGGTTTATTCTTAACTATAAACAAAAAATCACTTTGATGAAATAAAAATTCGCAATAGAATGGATCTATAAATATACGATCTTATACAAGGAAATAATATGGCAATTGAGAAAACACTTTCGATATTAAAACCTGACGCAGTGAGAAATAATATTACAGGTAATGTAAATTCCTACATCGAAAAATCTGGGCTAAAAATTATAGCGCAAAAAATGATGTTACTGACAAGAAGACAGGCAGAACTGTTTTATGAAATTCACAAAGATAGACCCTTTTTTGGGGAGTTAGTGGAATTTATGACCTCTGGTCCTGTAATAGTTCAAGTTTTAGTCGGTGAAAATGCAGTAAGTAAATACAGACAAATTATGGGAGCTACAGATCCAAAGCAGGCAGATAAGGGCACAATCAGAGGTGATTTTGCTGATGACATTAGTGAAAATAGAGTTCATGGCTCAGATAGCTTGGAAAATGCTCGTAGGGAAATAGCTTTCTTTTTTGCTGAGTGCGAGTTAGCGTAGCTTTAGATTAACTGAAATAAATGCGTAATTCTATAATCTTTACTGAGATCCAATAAAACAAGACTTGAAATTTTGTGTGATGTCGTTAATTATAGCGAGATATGCATCTTTTCCAGGTTCTATGTCTGACCCAATAGGATCAAGAATTACCATTTTTGCGTCATTAGAGAGGGCTTTAGGTTTTATGCTATCTTCTTGTGAAGAAGAAAATATACATTTAATGTTTTCTTCCTTCATCATCTTTCTTAGTTTCATTAAAGTTCCCATACCTATGTAAGCATCCTCTTCTATAGAAAGAATGGCACTTGGGTGATTTAAGCCAAAATATTTTTCAAAATATTGATAGGCATCGTGGGTAACTATATATTTTTTGCTTTTAAAGCCATTCAATTCTCTCGTAATTTTTTCTGTTTCTTGGTCTATCTTCTTTATAGCTCTCATTGCGTTTTGGTTGTACTTATAAGAATTTTCTTTATCTATACGAGACAGCGTTGTACTTATAGAAAGTATTATGTTCTTTGCATTTTCAGGATTAAGCCAAATGTGTAGGTCCTTTTCGTCTTGAATATGAATGATATGTCTAGAGAATGAATGTGGTCGAGCAGGGAGTAGATTAACTGCCTTTGATAACTGCACAAGTTTTTTATTGTTTCTAGAGAAGGTTTTAACAAATGTTTCTAGATTATCATCAACGTAAAATATGACGTCACTTGATTCCAAATTACTTGCATCAGATGGCTTTAATGCATGATCATGTGCAGATGTTATACAGGTAAGCAAATGTGGCTTTGAAATTCCATCCGTAACAGAGGCTACAAGAGAATGTATAGGCTTTATTGTAGCTACGATTTTTAAATTGGATGAAAAGGCAGTACTGTGATATAGTGTAAACAAAAGTAATAGAAAAGAAACCAGTAAATGTCTCATGAAAACGTTGAGAAAAAATTAAATTTTGTCAAAAAGTTAAACAATGTCAATAGCAGTGTCCTAAAGATAGAAAACCTTGCTCTTGCATATGATAATAAGAAGGTTCTCGATGGTATTAACATATCAATAGAGAGAGGGGATGTAGTTACTATACTTGGTCCAAATGGTGGAGGTAAAACCTCTTTGGTAAAGGCAGTTGCTGGTATAAATAAGAACTGCACTGGTAGTGTCATGTTTGCTGACGATATAAAAATCAGTTATATGCCACAAAATTTTAGCATCAGTAATTTGATGCCGATAACAGTTGAATATTTCCTTTTAAACAGCTTCTCAACAAAATTGAAGAAAGATCAATCAATTGTTACAGAAGCGATAGAATTAGTTGGTATTGGCAACATTTTGAAAAATCAAGTGTCAGAAATTTCTGCAGGGCAAACACAACTATTGCTGCTTGCACGCTGTTTAATCGCAGAGCCTGACTTAATTATTCTGGATGAGCCGGTCAGTGCAATGGATGTTAGCGCACGGGCTAAGTTCTATGATATTATAAGTAAGATAGCAAAAAAACGACTGGTTTCGATTCTTATGACATCTCATGACTTAAGCTCCATAGTACCATGTTCAGATTATATAATTTGCATAAATAATACTATCTATTGCCAAGGTAAGCCTGGTGAAATTATGAAGAATAAAACTCTGAGTGAAATATTTGACAGTTACGCAGCGAAATGATTCAAAATATTCTGCGCCTTTTGTACATAACTGCAGTGCTGACTCGTTACAACATATTACCTCGCTTGCTTGTTCCTTCAAGAGGGTCAATAAACAAGATACAAGGCTATAAACTAAAGTGTGCTCTTGAAAAATTAGGTCCAGTGTTTATTAAATTTGGACAATCCATTTCATCACGTACTGATATTTTAAATGAGGATATAACGGATAACTTATTATTAATATGTGATAGACTACCATCTTTTTCACACAAGATAGCAGTTAAAACTATAGAAAGCGAATTTAATTGTAAGTTAAGCGACATTTTCTTAAGCTTTTCTGAAGAGCCAATTGCAGCAGCATCAATTTCTCAAGTGCATAAAGCAACTACAACGGAAGGTAAAGAAGTTGCTGTGAAGATTTTAAGGCCAAATATTGAGAGAGCATTTTCAAGGGATATAAAAACGCTTTTTTGGCTTGCAGAGGTTACAGAAAGATTTAGCGAGCAATCAAAGAGGCTAAGACCGATCGAGTTAGTTAAAACTTTCGCTGAAATTTGCCGATTAGAGCTAGACCTACGTTTTGAGGCCGCTCACTCTTCGGAGCTGAAGGAGAACACAAAAAACGACAGAGGTTTTTATGTACCTGGAGTGGATTGGAGCAGGACTTCAAAAAAAGTTTTAACGCTGGAATGGATAGAAGCAACACCAATATACGAGGTTGAGAAACTAAATAATCATAAGCAAATAGCTGTAAACCTTATAGAATCGTTCTGCAATCAAGTATACAGAGACTGTTTCTTTCATGCAGATATGCACCCTGGAAATCTCATGGTCGATAGTAACAACAATATTGTCGCCCTCGATTGTGGAATCATGGGCCGAATAGACCGCGAAACTTGCTATTATGTGATAGAGATACTGAAAGGTTTTTTAAATCGGGATTATGATCACGTTGCAAAGGTACACTTTAGAGCTGGCTATGTCTCACCACATCACAAAAATTTCGTTACAGCGTGCAGAGCAATAGGTGAACCTATTATAGGACAGCCTATACAGAAAATTTCTTTTGCTAGTTTACTTGCTCAATTGTTCAAAATAACTGGTGATTTTGATATGAAAGTTCAAACACAATTGTTATTGCTGCAGAAAACTATGATTTTACTGGAGGGAACATGTAGAAAAATCTACCCAGAAATCAATATGTGGAAAATAGTTGAAACATGGACGGAGAATCAACATAAAAATAAAATAGGCTATAGGGAAAGAGTAAAAAGTTCTTATCCCATAAAGACAATTCAGGAAGTATTCAGCCTTGTAGAGAAATTGAACCTAATAGCTGATCAGAAACTAGAAAATATTCAAGTTAAGATTAGATCAAATCGAAAGACCTATTTTTTATTGTGGTTTGTAATCGTGGTGCTAATCATTAAACTTTTCATTTTCTAATAAGTGTTGCTTTTTAAATCGCTATAGTTAAAATAAATGAAGTTTACCTCGGTCCCGCTACTTATTAGCGGGATCTATTGCAGAGATACTGTAAACAAATCATGGTTATGACGCAGGGCTGCATAGCTATACAATTAGGATGACACCGAAAAGTGTGTTATTGCTAAACAATTGTGCGAGAGATCTGATTTCTGAGTTTAAAGTTTTTATTGTCTATAGAGGATAAGCTGCTACAATAAAAAAAATTAAAGATAGAGAAAACTTCAAGTTATGCAAGATGACACTAAAAAAAAAACGACGATAGAAGAAAAAGGCATATTGGGTTGGATAGAATATAGATTACCTATATTTTCTTCTCTAAAGCATATTGCTTCTTACCAAGTACCAAAAAACCTAAATTATGCTTGGAACTTTGGTTCTTTGGCTGGTATAGCGCTTATTTTACAAATAATAACGGGCATCTTTCTCGCTATGCATTACACTCCGCATGTTGAACATGCGTTTAACAGCGTGGAGCGTATAATGCGTGATGTGAACTATGGATGGCTGATACGTTACACTCATTCTGTCGGAGCATCGCTCTTCTTTATGGTGGTCTATGTTCATATAATGCGTGGGCTATATTACGGATCTTATAAAAGGCCGCGAGAAATGGTGTGGTTTATTGGCATATTTATATTCTTTGCAATGATGGCGACAGCTTTCATGGGATATGTTCTCCCTTGGGGGCAAATGAGCTTTTGGGGTGCAACGGTTATAACTAACTTATTTTCAGCTATACCTTTAATTGGTGACAAAATTGTTATATGGTTATGGGGCGGTTTCTCTGTTGATAATCCAACGCTCAATCGTTTTTTTGCTCTGCATTACCTTCTGCCTTTCGTCATTATCGCTTTAGCTATGCTGCATGTTATTGCTCTGCATAGGTTTGGCTCTGGCAACCCAAGTGGCGCAGAAGTGAAATCAGATAACGATACCATTTCACTCTATCCTTATTATATAGTAAAGGATTGTATAACTTTTGGTCTGTTTTTTATAGTTTTGTTCGCGTTTGTTTTCTACGCTCCCAATTATCTTGGACACCCGGATAATTATATAGAAGCTGATCCTATGGTAACCCCAGTACATATAGTACCAGAGTGGTATTTTTTACCTTTTTATGCAATGCTGCGTTCAATTCCAAATAAGCTTATTGGTGTGCTTACCATGTTCGGGTCTATTTTAGTGTGGTTTTTATTACCTTGGCTCGATAAATCAAAAGTTAAAAGTGGCGCTTATCGCCCGTTATTTAAGAAATTTTTCTGGGCCTTTGTAGTAAATCTTGCATTTCTTACC
Organism: Rickettsiales bacterium; assembly: GCA_031266615.1. Classification (GTDB taxonomy): domain Bacteria; phylum Pseudomonadota; class Alphaproteobacteria; order Rickettsiales; family Anaplasmataceae; genus Wolbachia. Next base: position 8,121 of record JAISAR010000073.1, on the reverse strand, counting down.
TGGCTTGGGGGACAGGAAGTTAAAGAACCTTACATTACCCTAAGTAGGCTTTCCACTCTTTATTATTTTACATACTTTGTAATAGTTTTACCACTGCTCAGTAAGTATGAGAAACCGGAGAAACCACCAAAAACCATAAGTGATTCTGTACCGGAGATGAAGTAATGCTGGTTAAAAATAGATCTACTGTAAAACATCCTATCATCCTAGAACACTCTTCCACCCTAGAACACCCTTTTGTCATCCCAAGACACTCTTTTGCCACTCCAGAGCATCCTTTTGTTGCCCCAAAACATTCTTTTGTCATCCCAGAACACCCTTTTGTCATCCCAGAATACCCTTTTGTCATCCCAGTGCTTGACACTGGGATCCAGAAAAAAAACAAATGGATTTCAGCGTCACGTGCCAAAGTGACATCAGGCTATTTTTTACTAAAACAATGGCTAGTTAAGGGACTGAACGTATTTGCAATTTTTTGCATGTTATTCCTATCTGGTCCCATATCTGCAGAAGAATTTACACCATCACCAAATAAAAAAATGGACTGGAGTTTTGATGGAGCTACCGGGTCTTTTGATAGGGAGTCAATTCAGCGTGGCTATAAAGTGTATAAGGAAGTCTGTGCTGCTTGTCATTCAATGAATAGAGTGGCATTTCGTAATTTGCAAAACGTAGGTTTTTCTGAAGAGGATGTGAAACAGATTGCAGCTTCTTATCAAGTTAAAGATGGTCCGAACGATTTAGGTGAAATGTTCGATAGATCGGGAATGCCTTCGGATTATTTTATCGCACCTTTTGATACGAAAGAAGCAGCCGCAGCAAGTAATAATGGTGCAGTTCCACCAGACTTGTCATTAATTATTAAAGCGAGGCACGACGGTGCAAATTATGTCTATTCACTGCTGACAGGTTACCAAAACGATGAGCACGATGAAAATGATTTATATTTTAATTCGTATTTTCCAACAGGTAAGTTAGCTATGGCACCACCACTTTCTGAAGGAATGGTAGAGTATGACGGTACGAGGCAAGCTACAGTTGAAAACATGGCATATGATGTGGTAAATTTTTTACAATGGGCAGCAGAGCCAGAACTAGAGCACCGACACAAGCTTGGATTTAAAGTGGTGGCATATTTTGTAATCTTAACAGTGTTTTTTGTGTTAACTAACAATAAAATTTGGAGCAAGCTCTATAAAAAGAAAAGATAAAGTTTTTTATTGACACTCACTTTCATACCTTATTTATACTAACAAGTATATTAATAGTATATGAAAATATAGGAACTATGGAATTTCAAATCGTTACACATTTTAAACCAGCCGGAGATCAGCCACAAGCAATCGATAGCTTAGTTGCAGGGCTAAACAGCAACAAAAGAGATCAAGTTTTACTTGGAGTTACCGGCTCTGGAAAAACTTTCACTATGGCAAATGTTATCGCAAGAACAAACAGGCCTGCATTAATTATGGCGCACAACAAAACTTTAGCAGCGCAGCTTTATGAGGAAATGAGAGGATTTTTTCCCCATAATACTGTTGGATACTTCATTTCTTATTATGATTATTATCAGCCCGAAGCTTATTCACCACAAACTGATACTTATATTGAAAAGGACTCTGTAATTAACGAAAGAATTGACATGCTGCGTTATTCTGCTGTTTGCTCTCTTTTGGAGCGCAGGGACACAATTGTAGTTGCCAGTGTTTCCTGTATATATGGTCTTGGTTCGCCTGAGAGCTATCTCAGCATGATCCTGACTTTAAGTGCTGGAGATAAAATTCGTGTTAATGATTTCCTGAATAATCTAGCTAATCTTCAATACAAGCGTTCTGATGTCAGATTTGAGAGAGGATATTTCAGAGTGCGCGGCGATATTATCGATATATTTCCTGCCTATTATGAAAACAAAGCTTGGCGTTTATCGCTAATGGGCGATGAAATAGAAGAAATTTCTGAGATTGATGCTATGACCGGCAATGTCATCAAGCGCATAGATAAAATCACCATTTTTCCAAACAGCTATCACATTACCTCACGTGAAACTCTATTGCAGGCGGTTCAGCTGATCAAAAAAGAGCTGCATGAACGCTTGGATTATTACTATTCACAGAACAAAATTGTTGAAGCAAAGCGCCTTGAGCAGCGCACCAATTTTGATATTGAAATGATGATAGCAACAGGAGTATGTAAAGGTATTGAAAATTATTCGCGTTATCTCTACGGAATGGAAGCTGGAGATGCACCGCCTACTTTGTTTGAATATCTACCTAAAGATGTGATTTTATTTGTCGATGAGAGTCATGTTACCGTTCCTCAGGTTGGTGCGATGTATAGCGGTAATGAGGCGCGTAAAGAAAAATTGGTGAACCACGGATTTAGGCTCCCTTCTGCTTTCGATAATCGTCCATTAAAATTTGAAGAGTGGGAAGCAGTGCGGCCGCAAACCATTTTCATTTCTGCTACTCCTGGAAAATATGAGTTGGCAAAAACCAATAATGTATTCATAGAGCAAGTTATTCGTCCAACGGGGCTTACAGATCCAATCTGCATTATAAAGCCAACAGAGACTCAAGTTGATGATGTGATTCACGAAGCACAAGTGACTATAAAGAAAGGGTTTTGTGTTCTTATTACCACACTGACAAAAAAAATGGCTGAAAAGCTAGCTGAACATATGAGTGAGCTAAATATGAAGGTGAGTTACCTGCATTCAGATATTGGTGCACTTGAGAGAATTGACATTATATGCAAATTAAGATCGAAAGAAATCGATGTTCTAGTTGGCGTTAACTTACTGCGGGAAGGTCTTGATATTCCAGAATGTGGATCGGTTGCAATTTTGGATGCTGATAAGGAAGGATTTTTGCGATCGGAAACTTCGCTCATTCAAACGATAGGTCGTGCTGCACGCAATGCCGAAGGTAGGGTAGTTTTATATGCAGATAAAATGACTGGTTCTTTAGATCGTGCGTTGAAAGAAACAGAAAGAAGAAGAAAGAAACAACAAGAATATAATACACTGCATAATATTACACCAAAAACTATAGTAAAGGCTATATCAAATACTCTACAAGATAATGTAGCAGCCGAGAGAAAAGTCGATATTAGCAAGGACGATTTAGCCAATTTAGAAAAGCAGATGTTAAAACATGCTGAGAATCTAGAGTTTGAAGACGCAGCAAAAATAAAACGTATTATCGAAAGATTCGGCAGACTTCCTGCAAACCAAAACTAGGCAGAAAGAAAGCAATTTACTAGTTACGTCATGCCGCCGCGGGTCTCACGTGGATTCCGCTTGCAACTAACCTTTAGCTATAAACATTAAAAAATTTACTAAATGAAAAAAAAGACAAAAAAAGCCCTGGTTAATATCTATTTAGGAACTTGGCGTTAATGCTCTATACGCTTGACAAGTAGCTGACCTTGGGGTTGTAAATACCCATAATTTATGATAAGGGAAATGTTGAAACTTGTCAAGCAATTTTTTGTGAAAAAAATGAGATTGGTTAAATTTTTAACTAATTAAAAAAAAGACAAAAGAAACCCCGTGATGTGAGTTGTTTACTGTTCTCTCAAAAACTTGGCGTCCGGTTCTCTCTTACACCGCTTAGTAAGCAAGGCTCAGCTAATGTAGACAAAAAATTATAAAGACATGCAGTATCCATGCTGCAAAAATTAAACATAACACGCCTTGTTTTATACTGTGCTTTTGTCACTTAATACAAGATTAAAGATAAATTTTAGGCCTAAAACACCCACAACTCTATTGTAAGGGGACTGGCGAAGGTTGTCAAGTAGTTTTTTCGTAATGTCAAAACTGGTTTGATATGCGAAGAGTCTATTGACACTGAGTATAATCTGGAGTAGTGGTAAATAGCAATGTTTAAAAGTATTTTCACATTTAGTTTTTTTACGGCTATTTCAAGAATCTCAGGGCTGATAAGGGATATATTAATTGCCATGGTTGTCGGTGCAACTCCTCTTGCAGATGTATTTTTTTCTTCGTTTCGTTTTGCCAATCTATTTCGAGCGTTTTTTGCAGAGGGAGCGTTCACTACCTCTTTTATACCGCTATATTCAGCAGAATCACGTGATAATAAAAAGGCATTTAGCTTTGCAAGTAGTGTAATATCTCTTACGTCTATTATTTTATTGATTTTTTGCCTTATCACGCAAACTTTCTTTCCTTGTATGATTCAAGTATTTACTCCTGGATTCAACCAAAGCAAACTTGCCCTCACTGTGACTTTATCAAGAATTATGATGCCTTACATAATTTTTATCTCAATAGCATCACTTATCGGGGGAATGTTGCAAGTAAAGCAACACTTTGCTTCAACAGCCATTGCACCGATCATTTTGAATCTCTGTTTAATTGTTAGTTTATTTGTGCCTTACATAAAAACACCAGCTCACAATCTCTCTATAGCTGTCCTGATTGGAGGGATTTTTCAGCTATTGTTGATGCTGTTTAGTGCATACAAACTAAAGGCTGCATTTTTTTTTAGCATAAAATTGAGTAATGAAGTAAAGTTGTTTTTTAAGCGTGTAATACCAGCAATTATCAACAACTGTGTAACTCAGATAAGCCTGTGGATTGATACAATTATGGCCAGTTTTATACCAAATGCAGTGTCTTATATATATTATGCCGATAGACTAAATCAACTACCGCAAGGGGTAATTGGTACTGCAATTGGTACAGTGCTTCTTCCTTTAATCTCAAAACAAGTAAATAATACTGAAAAGATAGCCAAAATACAGAGCAAAGCTCTCAGTGTAGGATTAATATTAATTATGCCAACAACCGCTGCTTTTATTATTATTCCTGACATAATTTTACTTACGCTTTTTTCTTACGGTAAGTTTGATCACTATGCAGTGCAGCAGACTGCTCCTACGTTGATAGCGTTTTCTCTTTCTTTACCTGCATTTATTATAAATAAAGTATTACTACCCACGTTTTTTGCTAAGGGCAATTTAAAAATACCAACTATATTCTCACTAATGTGCCTTGGAATTAATGTGGTACTAAACCTCTTGTTAATGCACAAATATCAGCACACAGGAATTGCTATCGCTACTTCCATTTCTACTTGGATAAATTCTATTCTGCTAATTAATTATCTAACAATAAATAAAATGTATAAGATTAGCCAAGTATTACTATTAAATATCGTAAAAATTCTTATCGCAACGTTGGTCATGTCAATAGTTCTTTATGTTTCTAGTTCCTTATTAGCAGGGCTATTCCTCGATAAAATATTTGCTCGCGTCATTCATTTAGCAGCGTTAATATTTTTAAGTGTCGTTGTTTATTTTGGTACTCTTTATCTAATGTTTATGAGCGATTTTAAGTATATAAAACTATGAGATTTTCTATATACACAATATTATCAATCTCTTTGGTATTAATCCTTTTGCACATTGCTGCAACTTTCAAAGACTGGAATAGCTACAAGGAGCACATTGTGCAAAAATTAGAAAATACATACAACGCTAAAGTACGCATTGGAGGAAAAATCAAAGTTTCACTAATTACTCCAAAGCTCACTATTTATAACGTGTACATTCAGTCCAACAACAATAAAGAGCAAAAATTATCAGATTTGATTAGCATAAATAAAATTGAAGTAAGGCCGTCTCTTCTATCGTTATTTTTGCTTTCGCTACAACCAAAGTCAATTACATTATTTGGTATGAAAAGCAGTAAAGAAAATTTTGTTAATATTACAAATGAGAAAGCCAGTAAGGCTGATATAATAATAAAAGACAGCCAAATAAGTTTAAGCAATAATTTCGTTGATTATAGCAATATTGTTAACATAAAAGAGATTGCCATTAAGAGAAATGGGCAATTCTCTGGTGAAGTGAAGGTAGGTGATAATAATTATGATTTTTCAGGAAAGGTTGATATTACAAAAAAGAATGTACACATTAATGTCGAATCAAACTTTATAAAGTTGCTATTCACAGGTAACAGAGATCAAGAAGGGCTCCAGGGCAAGCTAACACTGACAATTAATAACAGTTCTGATTTTGTAAGTGATCTAGCAAAGATTATCAATCTTAGCTTTCTTGCTTACGCTATCCCTAGTGAAAATATCGAGATATCGTCTAACATCAACCTCAATGAAGATGAGTTTGCGGCAACTGATTTGAAAATCGATTCCAAAAGTATGCAAGCCAGCGGTACAATACGAAATGATAGAAAAAATAATCACACTAATGTCAATATTAGCTTCAGTAAAGTTGATTTGGATTCTATACAAAATGACTCACGAAGAACAACGGAGATAAAGGATCTCTTAGAATGTTTTAGAGATGTTGTGCCAAAAAACTTGAGCCTAGACTTTAATATGGAGGTTTCAAATATTCAATACCAAAACAGAGTATTGGATAAATTTCACGCTATGTTAAAATTCGCTGATGGCGAAGTAAAAGTTGATATGCTACTTCAATTTCCTGGAACCAATAACATATCTCACCTATCGGGAAAAGTCTCAAATAGTGGTACCTTATCTGAATTTAATGGTGGTTTATTGGTAAAAGGGGATGATTTCGAGTCGTTCATTTCATGCTTTTTCCCTTCTGTAAAGGTAAAAGAAAGCGAAAAAAATCAATTCACAATAAGTTCCAAATTACACTTTGCGCCCAGGATATTGTCTATTTCAGACATTAGGGTGCTGAATGATAAAGAATTTTTGCAGGGATCAATTAAAGTAAGTCACACAAAAAAACGTAATGTGATTGGTGGCGGATTTATTGTACATAATCTTAACGCGGACAAATACAATTATTCATTACTCAGTAGCTTATCTAAAATGAAATGGTTGAAAAGTCCGAAGTATGATGTAAATATAGAAACCAGTGTTAGTGATTTTATGTTAAATGATACAAAAATTGAAGACCTGGGTTTTTCGTTGAAGATAGAAAAGGGTAAGCTAGTTGCAGATAAGATAAAACTATCGGGAGAAGATTTTGACATCACCGGCAACATAAAAATATTAGTGGACAAAAAATACATTAGGCCTTTGTTAGATGTGAACCTTACGGGCAATAAATTTAACGGTAGTATCTTAAAATTACCGAATCTAATAGAGGTGAAAAGAGATTCAAAAAGTAAGATAAACCAGATTCAATGGTCAGCAAAGCAGCTTGATTTTTTAGATGACAAAAGAGACTTTGATGCAAATGTGCAAATTAATGTTGCAGAACTAAAGGATGAGCAGGATATTTTGAAGGACTTTAATTTGAATGCAGTGATGATAAATAACATCATTACTGTTAAAAAAGTGGATTATGCACTAGGGCATGGACAAGTGTCTTTTCAGGGTTATCTAAGGCCAAATTCAATGTATATAAAATTTTTTATTGCAGATTTGGACACTAAAAGGGTTGGCAAGGTTATAGGAGTTAATAATGTAAATGGTCAGATAAGCTTAAATGGCGCAATTAAAGCTCAAGGAAAGAGCTTTAATGACTGGGCTAATAACTCATCAGGGGAAGTTAATTTGCAAACACGAGGAATAGAATTTACTAACGTGGATTTTAATTCATTCATTACTAATTTACTAAGCAGTAAAAGTAAATCTGAAGTTTCCACGCTTGCTAACGTTGATATATATAATGGCAGTACATTTTTTGAAAATGTTAGCGGAAAATCAAGCATTAAAAATGGTATATGCTCAACTAGTTTACAATTTGGAATTAGTCAAGCGTCAGGGTCTACTTCTTCTAATCTAACCTTATCTAACTTCACTTTAGTTTCTTTATCCAGATTTTTCTTCATTCCACCAGGCCGTAGTAGTCCAGTTTATATTGATATGCATTTAGATGGCCCTATTTGGCGTCCTAAGATGAGTTTTGATGAAGACCAAATATTTACTACCCTGAATAGGAATTAAAAGTATTAAATGTGTTTTGTTGCCCAAATAGTTGTCTAAGCCATGGAACTAAAAAACTACTTGACAACCTCCGCCAGTTCCGTTATCATGAAACTGGAGGTATTCAGTTATCTTCATCTGTGCAGATTAAACGACAAGAGTATTAAGATTGGCGTCTTATGTTTAATTTTTTGCACTATGTGCACCTTATGTCTTTATTAATTTCACCTAG
>JAISAR010000067.1 GCA_031266615.1 Rickettsiales bacterium | reverse complement strand
CTAGGTGAAATTAATAAAGACATGAGGTGCACATAGTGCAAAAAATTAAACATAAGACGCCAACCGTGATACTTTCGTCGTTTAATCTGCACAGATTGAAGCTAAATGAATAGCTTCAATCTCATTATAAGAGTAACGGTAAAGGTTGTCAAGTAGTTTTTTCGCATATGCCAAAAGCTGTTTTTTATGCGAGAAGTCTATCAGTGAGTTAACAAAAAAACTGCTTGTAACTAATTGTTAATACTATATAATGTATTATTTCTAATAAAGTTTAAATTAAAGGTCACATTGCATGAATAATAATGATCCAGCGGCAAATCTACCAATTAGTATCAGAAAACTATCGTCAAACAAGTTCATAGAAGATATATGTCAAGGCCAGTTTGAAGATCAAAGTAACATTTTATTTGAAGATTCTTTTATTAATAAAATTAAGGAAGGAGACGTAGTAGAAGGTGTCATTACACGAGTAAATCCTAATGATATCGTGGTCGACGTTGGCTTAAAGTCTGATGGGAGAATTCCAATCAAGGAGCTTGGTTGCAACGATGAGATTGTTGTTGGTTCTAAAATTAGAGTTTATGTAGAGAGAATTGAAGACTATCATGGTAATGTAGTTCTTAGCCGTGAAAAAGCAATTAGGGACGAAAAATGGCATAAACTAGAAGAAGATGCAGTTACAAGAGCTGAAGTTAGTGGAGTTATCAAACGCTCAATTAAATGCGGCTTTATTGTTGATCTTGGCGACGGAATAAGTGCCTTTTTGCCGCTGAGTCATGTGGATCTGAAGCAAGTAAAAGATGCCAAGCACCTTATTGAAACTGGGCAAAAGTTCATTGTGCTTAAAATGGATAAGAAGCAGGGTAACATCGTAGTATCAAGGAAGTTAGTATTAGAAAAATTGCATGCTGGTGAAAAAACCAAGTTTTTAGAGTCTTTAAATGAGGGTGATATAATAGAAGGAAGAATAAAAAGCATTACTCATTATGGTGTATTCGTTGGCATTCATGAGTCAGATGCAGTAGGAGTTATAGATGGATTGCTACATATCACAGATATCTCTTGGAGTAGGGTAAGTCACCCATCTGCAGTTTTTGCTTGTGGCCAGACCATAAAGGTCAAAATTATAAAAATAGATAAGGAAAATGCAAAAGTTTCCCTAGGCATAAAGCAGCTAGAAGATAATCCTTGGCAAGATGTAGAGTCAAAATATCCGATTGACAGCGTTCATAAGGGGCATATAACAAGCATAGAAGATTATGGGTTATTTGTTGAACTTCAGCCTGGAATCGAAGGTTTAGTTCACTCATCAGAAATAACTTGGGTTAAGAGCAATCTACCAGTTAGTAGTCTTGTAACTAGGGGGCAAGAAGTGTCTGTTAAAATTCTCAGCATTGATACTACTAAAAACAGAATGAGTTTGAGTATGAAAAGGTGTCTAGATAACCCTTGGCAAGTATTTGTCAATAAATATCCTCCTGGCTCCATTGTCTCTGGTAAAGTTAAAAATAGTGCTGGCTCATATATATCTGTTACTTTTGATGATCGTGAAATAGATGAAAATGTTGAAGGAACAATTTATATGCAAGATCTAAGTTGGTCTAAAAATGGTTCAGATGAGATAAGAGAGTATAATGTGGGCGATGCGATAGAGGCAAAAGTAATAAGGGCTAGCGTGAATCGAACAAGAATTCACCTTGGCATAAAGCAAATAGAGTATGATCCACTTATAGAACTGATAAAGAAAGTCAAGGCAGGAGACAAAATGCAGGTTACCGTAGGTAAGAGAGAAGATGGTGGACTAGTTGTTGAAGTTGAAAATGATGTAACTCTCTTAATAGATCAAGAGCATCTACCGGAGAATAAAAAGTTTTTTATGTCAGAAAAGATAGAAGTTGAAGTATTGGGCGTTGAAGAATATAATATAATACTATCTGCTAAATGATTATAATTTTAGCTTCGTGTAAATGGCAACGAAATCTAACATAATAACAAAGATGGCAGAGAAGCATCCCTTCCTAGACAAAATGGTTATAGCGGCTATAGTCAACAGATTTTTTGAGATACTTTCGAGTACGTTGAAACGTCATAATAGAATTGAAATTAGGGGATTTGGCTCCTTTTCAATTAGGAGTTATAACTTGAAAGAGACAAGTCACTTTATGTCACAGAAGTTTGTAAAAAATCAATACTTTAAAACATATTTTCGTAGCAGTAAAAAATTATCCTATTTAATAAATGAATAAAAGTTTATACAGTAAATAAGATGAAAGTGGGGGTAAGTTAACATTATACAATAAAAGTTTTCAGCATTATATGCAAGTAGTAGAAATAGTTATACGCAACAGTACATACAAAATATCTTGTGAAAGTGGAAAAAAGGATCATTTATTGTACCTTGCTAATAATTTTAACAAGCTAGTTAGCTCTATATCTCAAAAAACTGGAGGTAAGGGCTCGGACGCATTAAATTTCCTACTAGCAGCACTAACTCTTGAGGATAAAGTTTTAGAATTAACAAAAAAATTAGACGAAATGAATCAAGAGTGTGAAAAGTATAGAAACGAGAAAAGAACAGAATACACTAAAGTGTTAAGTAGAGTAAATAGAATTATTGAGTGCATAAAGGATTAGCTTCAATGAAGCAAGTAATTAAGTCCACTATCTTACTATCCAAGTTGGAAGGAAGGTTTGCTTTGCGAGTTATATAACAATATAACTCATAATCATCAAGATCAACTATCTTTTCATACTCAATTAGTTCATTTAGGGAAAATTTATTAAGATACTTCAGTGCAAAGTACCCTAAAAGCATGTCGGTTTCTTTGCACCCTCTATGCCAGCTTCTATACATCAGTTTTTTTCTTAATAAAGAGGTATCTGTCACTGTTACTAAACTTTCTTTAATTTAAAGGTTAAATTAAACACTTGTCAAGCGAGGCGCGTTTTAATATACTTAACATTTTGTTAATATCTAAAATACAGGTGGAATTAATTTCTAATCTTATCCATCAGCTTGGTAATGGAGCATATGACCTTTTGTCATTTGCCTTAATCATCTCTGTTGTAGTATTTGTGCATGAATACGGGCACTATATTATTGCCAAAGCGTGCAAAGTTAAAGTTGAGTCTTTTTCCATAGGCTTTGGTCCTGAAATCTTTGGTTTTTATGATAAGTCTGGAACTAGATGGAAATTAAGTGCTGTTCCACTGGGTGGTTATGTTAAAATGCTAGGGGACAGCAATGCAGCAAGCGTCCCAGCTGATCAACAAAAATTAACTGAAGAAGAAAAGTTATATTCACTTCATACAAAACCGCGATATAAAAAAGCAGCAATAGTTTTTGCAGGACCATTTGCAAACATGGTACTTGCTGTTATAGCTTTTACAATATTCTTTAGTACAGTAGGCTATTATCGCACTCCACCAGTGATTGGAAGTGTAATTGAAGATAGACCAGCAGAGCAAGCTGGTTTATTGCCAGGTGACATTATTACACAGATCAATGAATATAAAATAGAATATTTTGAAGATATTTCACGTGTGATAACATCGAATCCTAAAACAAGAATGGAGATTGAGTATAGCAGAAACAATGAGAAACACAGGACCAGTTTAACTCCATTAATAATCAAGGACAAAGACGCTTTTGGTAACGTGATAGAAAGAGAAACTATAGGAGTTACTTCAGTTGATATAGCAGGGCTAAAGCAGTCATCTTTTCTTGGAGCTATGAACCTATCAGTAAGTGAAACTTACCACGCTATGAGCCTAACAATCAAAGCTCTCTTTCAAATTATCGTTGGTAAGAGAAGTATAAATGAAATAGGTGGACCAATAAAAATTGCAAAATATTCAGGACAATCAGCTAAACAGGGATTTACTATGGTTTTATATTTCATGGCGATCCTTTCAGCTACTTTAGCTGCGATTAATTTACTGCCAATCTTACCATTGGATGGTGGACATTTATTCTTCTACATTATAGAAGCTGTTATGCGCAGAGACTTGAGTTTAAAATGCCAAAAATATGCTGCCACTTTTGGTGCTACCGTATTGTTTTTGCTGATGGCAATTGCGATCTCAAATGATATCAGACATCTTTTTTAAGATAAATATGAAGAAACTGTTTTATATATTAATAGTAATTTTTATCTCTGTTCCTACACTACTTGTTGCTTTAGAAAACGAGAAAAAGACGCAGATAAAGGATATTAAGTACGTTGGTAATGAGCGAATCGGCAGCCAAACAATAAAGTTTTATACGAAATTAGAACCTAGTAGTTATGTAAACAACGACGACATAGATTCAATTATAAAGGTTTTATACAAAACAAAGTTATTTGCTAATGTTAACGCTTACATCGATGATGAAAAAAACTTGATAATAAAAATTCAAGAAAATCCGCTAATTAACAAGGTAATATTAAAAGGTAATAAGCTATTTAAAAGCAAAGAACTGCTAAATAACGTGATTCAGTCAAAACCTTTGACTATTTTTGCTGAAACAAAATTACAAAATGATTTACTGAATTTAATCACAACTTATAGAAACAACGGTAAGATCGGTGCTAAAATTGAATATGAGCTGAATAAGCTTGATGGCAATAGGATTAATTTAGTCTTTAAAATAAAAGAGGGAAAAACATCTAGAATTAAGGACATAAGATTTATAGGCAATAAAAACTTTTTGGAAAATGAGCTAGAGCAAGCTATTAAAACGCAAAGTAATGATGTATTTAATAAGTTATTCAGAGCTATTTTTAAAGGCGGAAATCATTATTCACCACAGTACTTATTAATCAACGAAGAGTTGCTTGATCACTTCTATTCGTCCAAGGGGTATATCAACAATAGTATTCAGCCAATTGCTGAAGTTGACAATAACAATCAAGTAGTGTTAACTTTTTTGATTGATGAAGGAGAGCAATATTTGTTTGGAAGCAATAAAATTGATGTTGAAGCTAAAATTCAAGACCCAAACCTAAAAGAAGAGATATTAGAACTAATAACTGAGGAAGGTAACAAAGTATTCGATAAGGTTAAAATTAGTAATACGGTAGAAAAAATAAACAGGTATTTAAACGAGAGAGGATATATATTTGCAAAAGTTAATCCAAAATACGCACAGCGTGGCAATGTTGTAGATGTAACTTACAGGGTGCTGCCAGGTAAAAAGATTTACATAAATCAAATTACAATAGATGGTAACGATCGTACTTTAGACAAAGTAATCAGAAGTAAGCTCAGTGTAGCAGAAGGTGACGCGTATAACACATCTGAGATTCAAAAATCGCGTAGAAAATTGATTGGCAGTGATTTTTTTGAAGCAGTAAAAATAAATAGTTATGCAATTAATGATAATGTAGTGAATCTTAACTTAAGTATTAAAGAAAAAAACACTACCTCGTTATATTTAGGAGGAGGTGTGTCTCTCCCTGGTGGAGCATTTTTTAAAACTGATTTTAAAGACCGTAATTTATTTGGTAGCAGAAAAGAGCTCTCCTTTGCCATTGAGAAAAGTCGATACGTATTTTCGACTGATTTAGAAGTCGTTGAAAATAATTTTAATGATTCCGATACATCATTAGGTGTAGGCGTATTCTATGAAAAACAAGATAAGCCAAACACTACTTTTGATAGCTGTGACATGGGATTTTTTACAAAATTATCACATAAAGTCACAGAGAACTTAACTAATTCCCTCCGCTATTCTTATAAGTATAATCATATACACTTGGACAATAAGGGTGGAAAGGACGGTGATATCCCTGAAATAATACGGGACCGAGAAGGTGAATATCACATTTCATCAGTAGGATACACATTAGCGTATAATAAATTAGATAATCTATACGCCCCAAGAGATGGTTATTTATTGCGCTTAAGCCAGGACGTTTCAGGACTGGGAGGAAACGTAAATTTCCTCAAATCTGAATTTTTGTCTTTTTATACACATCCTATATTGAGTAAGATTGATGATGATATAATACTGCGCTTTAAAATGGCAGCAGGTCATATTTTTTCTTATACCGATGAACCGCTAAATATTGGCCAGCATTTTTTTAAAGGTGGTAATGAGATTAGAGGGTTTGACCTCTCTGGTATTGGACCAAGAGCAAAAGATAAAAGCTCATTAGGAGGTAAGACTTATTTTAACTTAACACAACAAGTGGATTTTCCATTACCGAAATTATACGATTATATTGGCGTCAAAGGCTCATTCTTTGTTGACTATGCAACGCTTTTTGGTTTAGACGATAAAGATGAGAAACACAAAGAAAAAGAACCATACAACGACAGTAAGCTCGTAAGAGTGTCACCAGGTTTTGGTTTTTCGATGCCTTCTCCTTTTGGTGGTAGGTTTAGATTAGACTTTGGCTTTCCTTTAGTTAAGGAACCTTATGATATAATACCATCATCGAATGTTAAGTTTTCTATCGAAGTAGGGATTTAAATGAAATACACACAATTATTTATATCAGTTATTGTCTTAATTATTTTCTTGTTTGTGGGTTATAGGGTTGTAAAACATCAACCTGAGGGTGCACTTAACATAAAAGTTGTGATTATTGATAGCGACAAAGTGATCAGTGAGTCTCTTGCTCTACAAAATATACAACAGCAAATAAAAGAACAAAGTTCTGGGCTGCAGCAAGAGTTTGAAAGTGAGCTAGAAAAATTCAAGCCTTCAAAAGAGGAATTTGAACTTCTATCAGAAGAAGCAAAAAAGGAAAGAACAGAGCAATTTGACAAGCAAGCTGCAAGCGTTAAGGGTAATTACGCTAAAAAAATGTTATACTTAGAAAAAAGCTATAGAGATGCAGTAGATAGTATTTTTAACAAGATAAAAGAAGTTGCTAAAGAAACCGCAGAAAAAAACAACATAGACTTGGTACTATTTATTTCAAAGAAAAATCAGGTTTTATACTCTATGAATGAAGCTGATTTAGATAAAGTTGATTTATCAGATGCAGTATTAAAAAACATAAACAAAGAAATACCAGAATTCGCTTTGAAAGACGTCAACTAGACTTACTTTAAGGATATTATGCAGTTTAATATCAGTGATATCATAAAAATATTACCACACTCTTATCCGTTTCTCTTAGTGGATAGAGTAATAGAATGTGATCCAGGTAAGAGTATAAAGGCAATCAAAAATGTGACTTTCAATGAGCCGTTTTTCATTGGCCATTTTCCCGGCCATCCGATAATGCCAGGGGTTTTAATAATTGAATCTCTTGCTCAGGCATCTGCAATATGTGTTCTTGGTAAAGAAAGTCAAAGTACAATGGAAAATAAAGTTGTTTACTTTATGTCCATTGAAAATGCAAAATTCAGAAAGCCAGTGACTCCAGGAGATACCCTGGTTCTTCAATCTAACATTAAAAATGCACGTTTGAGTGCATGCAAGTTTGAGTGTGTTGCATACGTAGATGAAGAGAAGGTTGCAGAAGCAACAATTTTAGCCATGTTGCAAAACAAATAAAATTTTCATCTATAAAAAACAATGTATGCGTTGTATAATATAGCAATGCAGCTAAATTTTAACATCTCATTTCCCGATCTATATATTCGCAATGGATTAATAAAACTAGATGAGACATTTTTAGATTACGCCAAATCATACGATGAAAGTTTATTTTGTTCCTTGATTAAGGCAAGAGAAAACGCTTCAGTGTCATCCAAGTGTCACTCCATATCATCTCAGTGTCACCACATGTCATCCCAGTATCGCTCCATGTCATCCCAGTGCTTGACACTGGGATCCAGAAAACAACCAATGTCGGCCCATCAAATGACAGATGGCCTATTGATTATAGACCTTTCGTATTTACTTGATGAATTTATTGCCAAACTTTTCAGTGTTGAAGAGGAGATAGGGGAACTAAAGAAAAAGCACAACGACTTTGCTATAATATATAAATGCAAAAGGTTGTTTGTTCAACGCTATGCATTGCAGAAATACACTGACATAGCAAACATAGACATTGATTGTGTCACTAGCAGATTAAGTCACTTTCTTACTTTACCAACAACAGAAAAAAATTTCGCCGAGCAAGTGATGTGTTGGTTTGAGGATAAAGAGCATCACAAAGAGGAAATAGAACTTGCAGCACAGTATGCAGCGTGGAGAGTGAAAAATAAACAGGGTATACTTTTTAGTACTCATAAAAAAATCAATCACGAAAATCTCGTATCATTCTCTAAAAAAGAAGTGGATGAAATTGAAGTTCTGTATTCAAGCGAAATAAAGAGACGATATGGTTTTGACCTAACAAGTGAAAAGGTGAGTTTAGATAAAGCGTTAGATAATGCTCACTACTGCATATTTTGTCATAAGCAAAATAAGGACAGTTGCTCAAAGGGGTCTGTCATCCGAGCAGCTGACACTGGGACCCAGAAAGAATACGCAGATTCTAGCGCCACATTCTGTCAACCAAGCGAGATTTTTAAAGAATCTCCACTTAAAGTTGAACTTCACGGCTGCCCACTGGAGCAGAAAATATCAGAAATGAATCTGGTAAAAAGTGAAGGGTACAGTATAGCCAGTCTTGCAATTGTGATGATAGATAATCCATTATGTGCAGCTACTGGACACAGAATATGCAATGATTGCATGAATTCGTGCATATATCAAAAACAAGAGCCTGTGAGTGTGCCAATGGTTGAAACAAGAGTTCTGGATGACGTGCTCAGTTTGCCATACGGATTTGAAATATATTCTCTGCTTAGTCGTTGGAATCCTTTAAATTTTCAGCGGCCGTTGCTGAAAGAAAACACTGGAAAAAATGTTCTGGTTGTAGGCCTTGGTCCTGCTGGTTTTAATTTAGCTCATCATCTGTTGAATGATGGGCATAATGTTATCGCTATTGATGGATTAAAGATAGAACCTCTGATTGATAATTTTCAGCCGATCAGAGATTTCAAGCATGAAAAATTGAGTGAACGCACAGCCGGTGGGTTTGGTGGAGTAGCAGAATATGGCATTACTTCTCGGTGGAACAAGAATTACTTAAAGATCATTAGATTATTACTGGAAAGACGCGAAAATTTTGCATTTTATGGAGGCATTCGCTTTGGTGGCACAGTAACTGTTAGTGGTGCGTTCAATTTGGGTTTCGACCACATAGCCCTAGCACTTGGCTCTGGTAAGCCACGAATAATCAAGATAAAAAATATGTTAGCTCGTGGGGTGCGCATGGCATCCGATTTTCTAATGTCATTACAACTCAGTGGTGCTCTTAAATCTGACTCTATAGCAAATCTGCAAATTCGCATGCCAATAGTTATCATAGGTGCGGGACTTACTGCAATTGATACTGCCACTGAAGCTTTAGCGTATTATCCGATTCAAGTAGAAAAGTTTCTTCTTCGCTACGAGACATTGGTTGGTAAATATGGGAAAGACTATGTTGAAAAAGATTGGACAGAAGAAGAGCGTGAAATTGCGAATGAGTTTATATTGCACGCACAGTCGATCCAAAAAGAGAAAGAATTAGCGAAAAAAGAGAACAGAGAAGCAAAAATATTGGAGTTAATGCAGAGTTTAGGGGGAGTGAAAGTTGTATATAGAAAAGAGCTAAAAAGTTCGCCGAGTTACCGACTAAATAGTGAGGAGGTGCAAAACGCACTGTCAGAAGGGATTTACTTTATCGAAAACCTAGAGCCAGTTGAAATTGTGACGGATAAGTATAACCATGCTGAATCGATAAAACTGATAGACATAAAGTCGGGCGAAATCAAGTGTATAAAAGCACGTTCTGTTCTTATAGCAGCGGGTACTGAACCAAATACGGTCATTGCAACGGAAGATAAAAAGCATTTTAAATTAAGCAATGGATATTTCGCTCACCTGAGCTTATCAGGGGAAGAAGTAGATCCAATATTCTCTCCTAAGATGCAAAATAAAGATAGAATATTAGTGTATAAGCAAGGCAGTAAAGCAATTAGTTTCTTCGGTGATCTTCATCCTTCATACAGTGGTAGTGTTGTGAAAGCTATGGCAAGTGCCAAAAACGGCTACCCTATCATTTCCCAGCTTTTGGATGGAGTTATCCAAACAAGTAACCAGCCAGTGTTATGCGCTGGAATGACGCCAGAACACCTGGCAAGTAAAGAATTCTTCAATAAGATTAAAGAACAGTTCACTGCAAAAGTCATAAAAGTTCAATATTTAACCGACAAAGTAGTAGAAATAGTGATCAAAGCACCACTTGCTGCAAAAAATTTCAAGCCTGGACAATTCTTTAGATTGCAAAGTTTTGAAACTAACAGCAGAAAAGCTACAAGCCTTGCTATGGAAGGTATAGCCGTAACTGGCACTGAAGTAGACAAAAAAAAAGGAATTATTTCCACTATTATGCTCGAAACTGGTGGTTCCACTAACTTGTGTAAGTACCTCAAAGAAGGTGAACAAATAGTTCTTATGGGCCCAACTGGACGCCCCACTGAGGCTTGTTAGGTTTATCTCACATAATTATGCTATAATATATATTGTTTATTAATAAATCTATACTATAATAATCATTTTTATTAAGGTAGTATTATGACATATCATTTAACATTTACATTCCCAAAGGAACAATATTCCATAGACAAGGGTAGTAATGAGTTCTCGGCAAAAGATAAAGAAGGCAACAGATTTATCATTACTGCAGATAGCAACCAAAAAGGAAAATTTTCTTTTTGTAAAGATGACGATAGTGAGTGTAAGTTTACACAACACTATGCAGTTAAAGATCCAAAAATATGCAACAAGCTTTCTGATATTGACAGTGCTGACTATATAAACGTTGTTATGGAAGGCTATGGTGAAAAATATTTCCAAAGCAGAATATTAGGTGGATTAAATAAGTGTAATATTGATTACGCAGTAGTGGATGATGGCAAAACACAGGATGTGCTGCACAGTCCCTCAGTGGATGACTATACAATACAGGAAGATGTCAATATACCTCCTTCAGAGGGTAGTATAATTTAATCTTCATTATACTATTTGTATACTTAAGAGCTTTCCTGGTTCCAGTATCCGTTACTCGAATGATACTATTCTCCTATCATCCCAGCGCGTAATGCTGGCTTCCAGGAATTTTATTAAGTTGGTGAGCACAAAAGTAGCTGTTTTACGTTAAAATACAATATTAATTATTATGGAAAGATTGGTTCCAGTTTCAACTACTTGGATGACAAGAAAAGGGGGCGCTGGAATGACAGGAAATGTGCTACTTTCATGACACCTTTCCAGTGAGGGTTGCTCTCAAACTACGATGTTCGTATAGTTGTGGGCTAAAAAAACCATTCAAACAATAGTTTAGAGAGTTACTAAAACCTAGAGTCAGATCTTAGCCAACCAGCTCAGAGAATTACTCCTTGTCATTTGTGGTGTATTACATTAATATTTACGTGTTAATCCAGAAGATATTGATGAATAATATTGTAATTGTTGGTCTACAGTGGGGCGATGAAGGAAAGGGTAAAATAGTAGATTATCTTTCTGAGAACGCAGACGTAGTCGTGAGATTTCAGGGGGGGAATAATGCAGGGCACACTATAGTAATAGATGATGAGGTTTATAAATTAAATTTGCTGCCTTCCGCTGTTTTAAGGACGAGCAAAATATCTGTTATAGGAAACGGTGTTGCTCTTGATTCACATGCTCTAATCTTAGAAATAGAGTCATTAAAAACCAGAGGGATAGATATCAATCCTAACAATTTGATGGTATCTGAAAGCTGCCCATTAATACTTAGTGTACATAAGGACAAGGAAAAATTATTTGAAGATTTGAACGGGAATCACAAAATTGGCACAACAAACAAAGGAATAGGGCCTTGTTATGAAGATAAAGTTGGAAGAAGAGCTATACGCCTTTGTGACTTAGAAAACGCAGATGAGCTCAATAATAGAGTGGATACTCTTCTGAATTACCACAATGCTATCAGGAAAGGCCTAAACTTTCAGGTAGTAAAAAAAGAAGAAATGTTAAAGGAAATTGAAGAGATCGCAAAAAAAATTCTTCCATACAAAAAGCCAGTGTGGAAAATATTGAACGATCTCACAAGAGAAGGTAAGAAAATAATATTTGAAGGCGCCCAAGGCACATTTTTAGATATCGACCATGGGACATACCCTTTCGTTACTTCAAGCAATACCGTAGCGTCACAAGCAATAACAGGCTCAGGATTGTTTTCCAATGCTTATGTTATCGGTGTAGCAAAAGCTTACACAACAAGAGTAGGCAACGGTCCATTTCCTACTGAGCAGAAAAATGAAGTGGGAGATAGCTTATTTGCTATAGGCAAGGAGCTTGGAACAGTGAGCAATAGAAGAAGGCGCTGCGGTTGGTTTGATGCAGTTTTAGTGCGCCAGGCAGTGCAACTCTCTGGAGTTTCAAGTATTGTATTAACTAAACTAGATATTCTCGATTCTTTTGACATAGTTAAAATATGTACTGGTTATAAGTGCAGTGGAAGAATATACGATTATTTGCCTGCATCACATTCAATACAAGGAGAATTGGAGCCGATATATGAGGAATTTCCTGGTTGGAAAGAAAACACTCAGGGTAAGAAGTCAGCTGAGGAATTGCCTGCAAATTTGATGAAATATGTGAGAAAAATAGAAGAATTAATAGGTGTACCAGTTTATCTAATTTCAACCAGTCCAAAGAGAGAAGACGTTATAGAACTTAAAGATTTTAAGTTTTCTGAGAGTATTTTTGCATCTTATTAACTGTTATCCAATAAAAAACGCTTATTTAGCGAAAAAAACACTTGCGCGACTTTAAACATTAACCTATTATGCAAAACAGCTTTGCATAATGATGTATGGTGAAGGTAAATTCAGTGTATGACGAAAACGAAAAAGTTGAGCTCAAGTCTAACGCTTACAGTTATTTTCAACATTTCATTGTCAGGGTTTGTGTAGAACGGAGCTTTAATAGCTTAAAATTTTTTTAAGAATATATTAATTAAAATAGTGTAAATGTAGTGGAGGTGATATGTTTGATGCAATTAAAGGTTATTTTGTAAGTTTTTTTAAAGAAAACAAAGCAAAAGATTATCTTGTGAGTCTTTTTAAAGGAAGCAAAGCAAAGTATAAAGGAGAAAAAGTTTTTCTTACAATAAATGGATTGTGTAGTTTATATCACAAGGTATTTCATTTAAAGAATAGCAAGGTGGTAAAGGACTCAGTTGATAGAGTGCTACCTTTGCTTGAGTCTTTCAAGGATGATATCAATAACTTAGAGAATGAGAGCCCCGCTATGATGAAACTCCTTTGCTCAACTCCAGAATACGAAGAATTGCATGAAGATTTGAAAGAATTAAGTGATCTTGCCAGAAAGTGTGACTACACGCCTGGTTCCACAAGCTACAAAGAATTTTGCTCTCTAGTAAGTGAGGTAGTACAAGGTTTTAAGCTACCAAATTTAAAAGACAAGATAAAATTCTTAGGGCTTCTCAAAGTAACAAAAAACCTCACGGCTACACGTAAGGCTTATAATGATGATTGGTTTTTTTGTGATGTAATAAACGATAAGGATTTTGAAGAGTACATAAATGAAGCAGTAGGTGAAGAAGATGGACCTACTAGTAAGGGCTTGAAGAAAGATATAAGTAAATGTAGAAGGTTGATAAGGCAAGGAGAGGATATTGCAAGTAAGTATTTTAGAAAAAAAGAAGTAATTTTTCAGGCTTATTGTAAAGAAACTGAAGATGATAATAAGATTTTGAATGTAAATCTTATTAATTATGATAAAAGCAAGCCAATTAAGATTAGTGATATTTTACGGCAAGAGGAAGATGTTGATAAATTGGATATCTATTGTAGGTGGAAACGTGAAGTACGCGCTTTTCGGGGTGAGAATAATGAGAGACACTATAGATTTGAAAAAGGTGCGCATTATGAGATGACAAGCACCTGGTCTGTAGAAGATGAGTCTGGGAACACCTCAACTTGTACCATGGTTATGGATGTGAGCAATAATGGTATAACTAAAATAGTGAAATTTAATGGTGAAAATTTTGAATCGCCATCGGAAGAATTTTGGGAACTAATAGAGCAGAATGAGGAATTATACATTCAAGGCTCGTCCTTACGTGATGCAGTGGAGGAATTCTTAGAAATGCAGCATAATAGAGAAGATATAATACGAAAAGGAGAGGATGGAAAGCGTGACTCTTCATTGCCTGACGTTGTTGTTGGCAGTAGCTCTGCTCCTTCTACTAACAACAATGCACCAGAGTCTACTGAAGAAGCTGCAACTCACACAGAAGGTAATCCACTCCCAGATGATGAAGTATTTTTTGATTGCTTTGAAAATAATGAAGGATTTATTGAGTGCGTAGAAAATCTTAAGGATGTTGAAGGTAATATTGACAGTGCACGTGATAATCCCCCAGTTTCTAACCCAACAGTAGATTACCGTGGCACGGATCGTGCACCAGGACAATAAAAAGTAAACAGCTCACCTTCTTCTGTTAGATGTCTATAAGATGGAGAGCTCATACCAAACTTTCCATCTTATATTGAGGGTCAGATGCAACACCATACACTCTGTTTGGTGGGGCAATTTTGTTTTCTATGCCAAAGGTGATACCTTCGATTATTACTGCAAGCACTTTTTCAAGGTTGCAGTCTGCTCCAGGGACTCGGTGTTCTAGGCGACACTTATCGCCAGAATTGGGTATTCTTATCGCAGCAGTTCTATTATTCACGCCCCAACTAACTGTGGTTGGGGTATGAATGTCTGGATATTGAAACCTGAGGTATGAATCATCATTTGGGGCAAAAAATAACATATGTTTTTTCATCATAGCGCATAATCCACCAATACTATGAATCAAGTAATCACTATACTTTTGCTCGCTGCGGTAGAATAAGTTGCTATTGTTTGAGTCCACCAAATTAACATGCACATTTAATGCACTGCCTGCCCTATCTAAGTAGGGTTTTGCTTTGAAGGAAGCATTTCCACCAAGCTTTTGTGCTGTTTCAGTAATTAATTCTTTTACTAACTCAAAATGTTCGATCAAGTTATTAGAATTGGTGTAACAACCACTTTTTATCTCATATTGATGTATGGAACTCTCTTTCTCACAGGAAAATCCAAGTGAAGATATTCTATTTTTAATACTACTAAGAAATAAATGCTCTTTTTCTACTTCTTCAATATAAAATTCTAACTCAATACCAAGTTTAGTATGACAACTTAAACCACTTAATATGATCATAGATTTGCTTCAATAAGTTTATATTAGGTTAGCTATATTTATATGAGCACTTTACTTTTTTGCCAATAAATTTAATATCTTATTTATACATAATACATTATTATTTTTTTAGCATGCTGCTAATCCTCAACGCAAGCGAAGTTTCATTTGTTGAAAGAAAAATGATCAATTTTAGTGCTTTTATACCCTTTACAACTCATAAAAAATCACCATAATTTTTATTGTGTATTAAGTAGTGTTAGCTTTTCACTTTGCAGCAAGCTATTGATTATCTTGTGTTTTCTAATTATTGCTTTTTTCTTGGTGTAATATATGAGCTTGATTAACCCTAAGGTTTCTACTATGTTTTTTGACCAAATTGTTACAGTAACAGATCACAATATTGCTTGGGAAAAAATCCAAAATTGTCTTTATAATCTTTATGGAGAGGCAACGTATAACAGCTGGCTAAGTTCACTTAGATTTGTCAGTAGTAGCAATGGAGAAGTTTTGTTGTCTGTGCCAACAAGATTTATAAAAGAGTGGATTACGGTTCACTACATGGAAAAAATACTATCATTATGGCAGAATGAGGATGAAAGTATACGTTCTATTGATATTCAAGTGACCGAAGAGAAGAATTCAAACTCTAATACTATATCAAAAAGTAGGGAGGAAAGTAATCATAGTCTTGGTTCACCGCTGGATCCAAGGTTTACCTTTGATAATTTTGTGGTAGGAAAGCCAAATGAATTGGCATTTACAGCTGCAAAGCGTGTGGCAGAGTCTATAGATCCAATACCAGGCAGCAACCCTCTGTTTCTATATGGTGGAGTGGGGCTTGGTAAAACACACTTGATGCATGCTATAGCTTGGCACATAGTCAATTCTCCATCGGTAAAAAGAAAAGTAGCATATTTATCAGCAGAGAAGTTCATGTACCAATATATTACAGCACTGCGAAGTAAAGATATTATGTTGTTTAAGGAACAATTTAGGTCAGTAGATGTATTGATGGTAGATGATGTACAATTTATCAGTGGTAAAGATAGCACGCAGGAAGAATTTTTTCACACCTTTAATGCGCTAATAGACCAAAATAAACAATTGGTTATATCGGCTGATAGATCTCCTAGCGATCTTGATGGAGTAGAGGAAAGAATAAAATCGCGGCTTGGTTGGGGGTTGGTGGCGGATATTAATGAAACAACTTTCGAATTAAGACTTGGTATATTACAGGCCAAAGTGGAACAAACGAGTATGTATGTTCCGGATGATGTTCTAGAGTTTTTAGCGAGGAACATAAAATCTAATATAAGAGAATTGGAAGGGGCATTGAATAAAGTTGCCCATACTTCATTGATTGGCAGGAGTATGACAGTAGAGTCGGCCAGTGAAACTCTAGCAGATCTTCTTAGATCAAATCATAAGTCAATTACAATAGCAGAAATACAAAGGAAAATAGCTGAGTTTTTTAATATAAAAGTAGCGGATATGCACTCCAATAGAAGGCTTCGCGGTCTTGTAAGACCAAGGCAAATAGCTATGTATTTCGCTAAGAAATTCACACAAAAAAGCCTGCCAGATATTGGACGAAGCTTTGGTGGCAGAGACCATGCTACTGTTATACATGCAGTAAAACAAATAGAAAATTTTATAAAAACCGACTCAAATTTTGCTGATGAAATCAATCAATTAAGGAAAATGTTTAAGTAGAGACACAGGCCTTATGTTTTAGCGCTGGGGCGGCAATAGACCACTCGCATAGCTTTTAGCAGCGCACTAGATTCAACAGAAACAAAAAAACTACTTGACAACCTTCGCCAGTCCCCTTACAATAGAGTTGTGGGTGTTTTAGGCCTAAAATTTATCTTTAATCTTTGTATTAAGTGACAAAAGCACAGTATAAAACAAGGCGTGTTATGTTTAATTTTTGCAGCATGGACACTGCATGTCTTTATAATTTTTTGTCTACATTAGCTGAGCCTCGCTTACTAAG
>JAISAR010000110.1 GCA_031266615.1 Rickettsiales bacterium | reverse complement strand
ACTTTGAGTATGAGATTTTAATGTTCCCAGAAGCACATCACAACGACCAAGTCGACAGCACCGTGCAATATCTGCAGTGGATGAGCCTCCAGGGTTGCAGCTATACGAACATTGTGATTCGAGCCTGCCAGGAGGATGTCATCCGAGTAGCCCCTTTGATGTCATTCCAGTCCTCTAGATTCAAATATAAAACTTTCCGCCACAAGTTGCTTCCCATTCTTCTTTAAAATTTTTCAGATGTGCTTTTTTTTCGCATTCTAAAAGTAGCTCTTCCACACTTTTGTTGTAGCTTTCAGTAGTGATCCTTCCTTGATGGTGCACAAATCTCAAGTAAATTAAGTAAGTGTTAATTACGTCTGTTTCACAGTATTCTCGAATCTCTTGCATCTCGCCGCTATCGTATAAACCCATAACTTGCGACCCATCAACCCCAATTTTACCAGGAAGATTAAGCGCTGCACAAACTTCGTTCATTTTTACTCTTGCAGAGGCTCCAAAATCAGAGAGGGATTCAAGTAAATCGCAATGCCAATCACTACTGTATCTTTGATTATAGCTATTCCACTTATCACCAGCTTTATGAAAATATTCTGCTTGAATACCATGAACCATAGCACGGTATTTCAGCACTGGTATATCAAAAGTGCGCCCATTAAATGAAACTAACCTCGGTCTTTTTTCCGACATATAATTGAAAAATCCCTTCACTAGCTCTTTTTCACTAGAATTTAGTGTGCCGCCAGACCTAATTTCCTGTAGTGTGAACACCTCATAACCATTTCTGCAGCTTATATTGCAGAGTAAAAAACTGATAACTACAATTTGGTGGAAAGGTTGACGAAGAAAAGGGTTTTGTCCGTTTGTTATCTCGAGGTGATATTTTGTTAACGCGTCTCTTTTCTCTTCTACACTGCTATCATCACAAATATTGAGTAAATTTTTGCAGGAGTTTACATCTGGTATAGTCTCAATATCAAATACCAATAAAGAATTAAGCATTGCTTATATACTCCTCAGGACGGTCAGTCCAATGCCGCACTTTCACGAATAAAAACAGGTGAACTTTACACTCAAACAATTTCTCCAGCTCAACACGTGCCTCGATGCCAATTTTTTTAATATTACTACCATCTTTTCCTAGCACTATTTTCTTATGACTATCCCTCAGCACAAATATGACCTGTTTTATGATTAAACTCTTATCTTTTTTCTCCTGAATTTGTTCAGTTATGACAGCTGTAGAATATGGCAATTCTTCACGCAAATTCAAGAATAATTTTTCCCTTGTAATTTCCGCTGATAAAAAATTCGTCGAGGAATCGGTTATTTGATCTTCTCTATAAAACCAAGGACTCACTGGCGCAACTTCAGATAAATAATTCATCAAATCAGAAAGTCCATCACTTTTTAATGCTGATGTTGTAAAAATCCTTTCAAACCTATAAAGCAAATTCAGATGTTCATACGCCATCTTTAACTCAGGTTTTTTTACCAGATCAATCTTATTGATAACCAAAATGCATCTGCCTTTTGTGCGCTGCAACCGCGCAAATATAGTTTTGATTCTCTCTATATTTTTTAAATAATTGCTCGCATCAACCAGCAACAAAGTGATGTCATCACCCTTGATTGCTGACCATGCAGATTTGACTAGAGTTTTCTCAAGTTTCGTTTCTGCCGAAAATATCCCCGGAGAATCAGTAAAAATAATTTGTGTGTCATCGCGTATTGCAATACCCCTTATTTGTGTCCTCGTTGTCTGCACTTTGGGAGTAACAATTGCAATCTTCTTACCTACAATGCTGTTAATCAGCGTAGACTTCCCAGCATTTGGTAAACCGGCTATGGTGACAAATAAGCATTTTTGTTCTTTCACGAAGGGGATTGTAAAGAAAACTGGATTCCAGTGTCAAGCTACTTAAATGGCATTTACCACATCATTAGATCTCTTGCATAGCCTGCTCTCTGAAATTTCTTACCATAATGCAAGAAATCTATCACCATTAAGATAAGCTTTATTTTCATTTTTGCAAAAATCGAAAATAAGGAGGTTTCTTATTTTCATCCACGCTAATAAGATAAAGCCTTATTTTCATTTTTATACAGAATCGAAAATAAGAGGTTTTTTTATTTTCACCCACGCTAATAAGATAAAGCCTTATTTTCATTTTTTACTTTTTTGAAAATAATATATACTATAAAAAATGGTGTGCTGGAGTTGAATGAATGGATATTAAAGAATCACCATCAGGTAAGGTTACTAGTGCATTTGATGGTTATAAGGCATTTATACCCAATCCCTTGCCACCAAAATTTGAATGGAAAAATGCTTTAGTCAATAGTCTTTCCAGAGCAGATCATATTTTGGGTATGTTGTCCAAAGAAGGAGCTAAATTGCCTAACCCTCATCTTTTCATGCGACCCTTTATGGCACGTGAAGCAGTCCTTTCAAGTAAAATCGAGGGGACTCAAGCAACTCTTGGTGAAGTTTTGGCTCAAGAAGCAGGTGCTAATGTAGATCGCAACTCCGATGATTTACAAGAAGTGCACAATTATATATCAGCGCTTGATTATGGACTCAAACGTTTACAGTCCCTTCCACTGTCGCTTCAGTTGATTAAAGAAATTCACGGAAAGCTTATGCAAGGTGTAAGAGGCTCTCACGCAACTCCAGGAGAATTTCGCCGCGTGCAGAACTGGATTGGAATTCCAGGGTGTACAATAAACTCAGCAAAATATGTGCCACCAACACCAGGTGAGTTGACGGATTGCCTGTACTCTTTTGAAAAGTTTCTACATGACAGGACACTACCCCCACTCATACACATAGCTCTATGTCATTATCAATTTGAGGCAATTCACCCGTTCTTGGACGGCAATGGGCGTATTGGACGTCTACTCATAACATTACTCCTTATCGAAAGAAAGTTATTATCATCGCCTTTGTTATATCTAAGCGCATTTTTCGAAGCTACGCAAAGTGAGTACTACACACAACTTTACAATATAAGCAGCAAAGGTACGTGGCATGATTGGTTCTCTTATTTCTTAAATGGTGTAGCGTTGCAATCGTTGGACGTATTATCGAGGGCAGAACAAATTAACAATTTAATTACAGATTGGCAAAGTTCTAAAACCGAAGGAGTTGCGAGTGATATTATAAGATATTTAGCTGTAAACCCTTACTTTACTATAAAGAGAATAGTTGAAAACTTAGGTGTTGCATTCACAACAGCCCAAAGGGCAGTCATGAAACTTGAAGATTTAGGCATTGTTTCACAAACTTCTGAGGGAAAGAGAGATCGAGTTTATTGTGCAACCGATATTTTGAATATTTTGGAAGAGCCCACTAAGATTATAGGAAATTTTGATAGCACGTTATAGCTTCTCCCTACACCTAACACACATTTCAGTGATTATAATATCCAATTTTTGATCGTGTTCTTCTATTGGCAGATTTTTGCAATATTGTTTTTCATAAGCTACACCTATAAATATTTTGCCAAGTGGTCGCAATTCTTTTATTGCAACATCATACCAACCACCACCAAAACCCAATCTATTAAGATGATCATCAAAAGCAATGATTGGAGTGATAATCGTATCGGGAATTATATCTTCACCTGTTTTATTCCATTCCTTAAACCTTAGTGGCTTGTTTTCATCGGGAATTGCCACTTTATAGCCTAAATTGAGCAAATTATGCATCAAAGGTATAACATTTATTTCCCCATCAATTGGAATATAAGCTGCAATTGTTTTGCCTTTAACGTAACTTAAGTTCTGATTGAAGAGATTAACGAGAGAATTTGCTGCGTAGCTCTCATCAATATTTTTTCTTATAGCCCTATATTTCTCTCTTATTTCCTTTTTTTGTTGTTTAATATCTTTGAACATGGTCTATCCATTTTGCAGTGAGTTTTTCTTGTAAACTATTTTGTTTCAAGCGCTCACTTAGAAAATCAAAGTCAACAAGCTCCATATCCTGGTCTTGATTGCTGCAACTATACACATAACTCTCTTCTCCAGTTTTCGTATTGATATGCCGCTGCACACACTGAGCGCAGATTTCTTTCATCATACACTGCATAGGCGAATTAACTGACGATATTGCCATGTGGCCTGATTTCAGATATGGCCTTAAGATCGTTTTTCTCGCTTCATTTACAGCTTTCATCATTTTATCAGAACCAATAGTAATAATTTTGTCTATAGCATCTAAATTAATCGTGGTATCGCCTAATATTCCCCTTTGATAAGAGATTATTGCATCAACCATATTACCATGAAAGGATTTGTCTTGATCTCTGCTTGTTTTTATTAATCCTTCCTCGCATGCCCAAACTACCACACTTGATGCACGTTCTATCAATGCTTGTTTAAATACATCATTTAATTTTCTATAGCCAGCAAAGTATAGAACCTTATTATTATTTTCAAGACAGGCCTTTCCTATTGAAAACAATACTGCATTTCCAACTCCACCACCAATTAGCATTATGTTTTTCATGTTTTTGTTCTCGTATGCATACGACACGGAAAAGGGGGGATTCGAACCCCCGACATATTTTCATATGTGCACGCTTTCCAAGCGTGTGCTTTAGACCGCTCAGCCACCTTTCCACATACTTATAATATTAAAAATTGTGCTGCTGAGCAAGTTCAAAACCAGGTACGTAGGGTTCACCACGGAAATTTACAGTATTGTGGAATTTGTTTTTACAAGTTGAAAATGTTTTATCGCAACCTGCAAGTATCGAATATTTATCCCCAGCAGAAATTTGATATGGAGGCGAAATAAACAATGTGACTACTTTATTTCTGTGTTCCTTCACTACTCCTTTAAATGCTGTGTGTGTTGCTGAATCAAAGAACTTCACTACCCCGTGCTTATAATATCCATCGCTCTCTGTTAAATTAGTATCTTCAAATCTTCTTTCATCTATTACTTTAGTAATCGTGCCTATTTTACTGAACTTTTTAGCATCGGCTTTACACCTACCATCGCAAAATTGTGCTCTGCATACAGGGGAATATAATTCTGCTATGCTCCTCTCAAGCTTTGTTGCGAGCCCTCTAATTTCAACGATAAACCTTCCACTATTTAATGTTATTTTACCGAAAGTTCCCAAGTGCAGATTCATCATTCCCTGGCTCAAATCCTTGTAATTCACAAGAAATATCTCAATGTTTGCAAAGTCGTACTTTCCCGACAAGACATCTTCTTCTCTAATGTCATCGCTATTTAATATTCCCTCAATTTCCAGACTATCAGTCTTTAAGTCGCTGTTTAATATTATGCTACTGGCTGTAAATCCACTTGAAGATTTATAGAGTATGTTATCAATACTCAAATCCTCATCGTAATCAGTAAATCCTATTACTTTTCCACCTGCAAGCGTTAATTTCCAGCACGTAGCAATGGTAAGTAACTCTCCAGCTAAATGATTTTTTAATGTGGTTTGCATAAAAACCTCCTAAAATACAATGGTAAAAAAATGACTGCAGTAATTGCCTTACCTATGGCTATACTTGCTTCTTCAGATCTCTATAAAAATTTTCGTGTGGAGCAAGCGCAAGCAGTGTTAACTCGTTATTTTGTTCGTTATAAAAATAAGCTAATAAGGTAAGTTGATTAAAAATAGAAAATTTGTACACACGAACACCCGCAAGGTCGCCTGACTTTAGCTCTCCGATATATGGATTATCTTGAATTTGCTTGATAGCTTCATCAAGTTTGGGTAGTTGATTATTATGCAGTTTCCTCATTGACCGCTTAAAAGTATTGGTAAGAAGAATCTTCAAAGTTTTGTAGGCTTATACTCCTCAACATCACCTGACTTAGCATCCTCAATACCTGAAAGGATTTCTTTAATGGTGTTATAGCTCAACTCAGGATTGTCTTCAACGATTTGACCAACTTTAGCCCAGTGTGCGATTTGTTGCGGTACAGAACGATTTTGTAATATGGAACGGGACTGTGTTATTTTCTTAAATTCTCCATCAAGATTTACTGTTATATCCATGATATCGCTACCACTAATTTAACCCATTATACCATATATTGAAAATTTTTTCAATATAAATAATTTTGAAAGCGCTACCTGGAGGTGAATACACACCACAGATGTGGTGTGTATTATTAGCCAACTAGAAAGAAAACTTCACGCCAGTGAGGAAGAGAACCCCTTGGTTAGAAGGTGCTGCTTCGTTACTACCCTTTTTTGTAATCTTATAACTGTCAGCTTGCTTCTCGTCAGTCATAAAGTAATGAAGGGCTGCATAAGGAACAAATTTGCTCTTACTGCAAGCAGGAGAGAGATCATATTGAACACCAAGTGCAACGTCATGAAGCTTATCTCCATCACTCATTTTACTACCAAAGTACGTCAAGCTTGTGTAGAAGCTCTCATATTGATAACCAGCACCTGCAGTCCAATACATGGTGTTTTTATCATCTCCATCAAACTGAGCCCCCAGTCCTTCCATTCTTTTGTCAGCCTTAGGAAGCTCCTTGTATTCTAGCTTACCACTAACCTCTTCTAGCTCTTTAATAATCTTCGGTTGACCAGATTTGCCCAAATATGCAAAAGAGGCAGCAAGTTTTACGCCCTGATCTTCATTGATCTTATAGTCAGCGCTGACACCAAAGTTAACGCCCATCAGGTCGTTGTATTCCACAAATTCCTTATAAAGATGCTTATCTTTATTTGGTTCCTTTGCCTTACCATATTCACCAACCACAGAAGTTTTGACTTTTATATTATTTTTGTCAAAGTCATATTCATATGACGCACCAGCACTTATTATGTGCTCATAATCTGGACCGACGTGCCTGATGGCCGAATCCGCTGTACCTTCATATAGCGTCTTATTTACAACCTTGCTGAGGAACGCTTTTTCAACTTCTGATTTAACATTTGCTTTATCTTTAGGCTTTAGTAAGGCATTTACTGCAGTTGCAATGTTTGCAGCAGTGTAACTTTCACTTCCGGTATCACCAGTAAAGAAAGCATTGTTACCTTTAATTTTTGTTACAAAATCCCCCTCATTAGCTGGTTTAGTTACCTTGGCCACACCTTCAATGTCTGTAATAGTAGTAACTTCATATTTACTTTTTATATTCTTAACGTCGTCAGCATTAGCAAAATCTGGGTTTGCAATTTTTGGATTAACAACTGCAAACACCTCTTTTATAATTTTCTCTTTCTCAGCTGCTGTAACAGCATTAGTGTCAGCAATAGTTAAAGAATCTGAAGACTTACTTTTAGCTGCAGTAATTATACCCTGAACAGCATCAGCATTCACTATGTCATAGTTTTTACCGCCTACAGTAATAGGATTAAGCTTTAACTTCCCATTTTCTACAAATGCACTGGTAATATTATCAATTTCCTCTTTAAAAGGATTAGCATTCATATTATCACTCACACTAAACAAACTACTTTCATAGCGAGGTGAGTAGCTGATGCCAAACCTTGCACCCATGTAACTTGGTGAGTAGTAAGCAATTCTAAACGGCAGTGTAGTCATAACGCCTTTGTTATACTTTCCAGCCATGCGGAAGGAGAGCCTTTCGCTTTCACTTGAAAAGCTTTCAGTGTAAAGACGTGGTGTTACATAAAATGGGAACGTTGCAGCACTTCCTTCTAAGTTCACTTTTCTGAACCAGTCACTATCTGCAGCTCCGTCAACAGTTGCAATTCTTGTCGCATCAAGTCTCATTAGAGCCTCAGGACCAAATTGATAACCAAGTTTTAAGTCACCATATTTTGAATTCAAAAACACATGTGCACTTCTGCCTCTTGCAGCA
Source organism: Rickettsiales bacterium (assembly GCA_031266615.1). Taxonomy (GTDB): domain Bacteria; phylum Pseudomonadota; class Alphaproteobacteria; order Rickettsiales; family Anaplasmataceae; genus Wolbachia. The sequence goes on along the minus strand of JAISAR010000110.1, from coordinate 8,563 downwards.
TTCACACCTTGTGAAGCTCCTTTGCCCTCAGTAACTGGAACGTGGAATTGCACATCAGCACCATAGAGAAGACCTAAATCTTCATTTTTGTTTTCAGCTCTTAAGTGCAATATCGCATCTGCAATCATACCCATGCTTTCACTATAATCACCGATATTTCCTATTCCTCCAGGAAATAATGGATTTGCCCCTTTTATTTTATCAGGCTCAATTTTATAATACTCCACAGATTTGCCTGCCTTAATGTTATAGCGTTTATAATCTTCGCCGCTTGGCCCTGCTTTACCATAACCTTGAGCATCAACAACACCACCGAAAGTGATTCTCAAACCACTTGCTCCTTGGTTGGTATCGATAATATCAACACCGCCAACTGAAACAACAGGACTTGCCTTACCTTTTTCCTCTATGTTTTTGTTAACAGCTTTAGCCTCAATTTTAGCTTTCTGAGTTTTAGTACTCTTAGTTTTTGAACTTTCTATATTAGAGTTCTTAACATTGAGAGTTTTTGCTTTTTTCTCATTTGCTAGTTTTGCCTCCTCTTTTTTCTTGTCGGCTGCTAGCTTTGCTTCCTCTTTTTTCTTTTTCTCAGCCGCTAGCTTCAGTTCCTCTTTTTTCTTAAGCTCTTCAGCTTTCTTTTTTGGATCAGCATTACATATCCTGTCCATTTTCTCTTTTAGTTTTTTATTTGATGTTTTCATAACTTCCATTTTTCCAGAAGTTACTGCGCTCTCTTGCTTTTTTATACCCTCATCAGAAAAGTCAGCAGCAAAACCGCCGAAAGAACATAAAGTCAATAAAGAAGCTAGAGCAGTTCTAGTATAGGTAGATTGTTTCATGAAGTGCCCCCAAAAAATTTCAAAATCATTATCTTAAACGTAAATAGTACAAAAATGTTGAAAGTTCAACTTAAAGCAACCTTATAGCTGAAACAAAAGTAAAATGCAACATCTTAAGAACAACTTTTTTAATATCCCTAGCGTGCATATTAACTAAAACTTAGCACAGAGGTTTGCCTGTTGCCCGCATTATAACTCTACTGCTCACTCCACGGAAGTAAAATTTTTCCATGATAAAATAATAAATATAGTTAAGAATAAAAAGCTTCTGTAAAATTTTTTAACATTTATTAAAATATTAAAAATAACTATTGACAATAGTATAGATTTATAGTATAGTTAATAAAGTTATTTAGATAAATATTGAGGTATTTTATATGGATTTTAGTTTTTTACGCAATTGGCTTGGTATCACAAACACCAGTACAAGCGACGTAAGTTCAATACCAGGCGATGATCATGTGGTAGAAGAATATGACAATGAATTTGAGGTCCTTGAAGATTATGAATTTATAAATCCCCGTGACCCGAACGAAGTATATTGTGACCTGGGTGAAAAAGCAAATTCTTTGCCTTCCTCTTACCAGATAGATGAGAGTATTGTAGAAATTGCAGGGTTTAATAAAGAGAAATTATTGGAAATGAGTAATTTCTGTAAAATAAGCTATGGTAATAATGACGAAGAACTAGGCAAAAAAAACTTTAGAGCTTTAGCTTATGATGATAGTCTTTCTAGAGGAAATGAAGAAGATTTTGTAATCCTTAAAAATGAAAAAATGCATAAAACTAGAGCTGAGCTTACTCGCGAAGGTTATGAAATTATTCCATTTGGTAACAGCTTTGAAGAAGATGCTGGTCATGTCTTCATAAAAGGTAAAGAGATAACAATAGCTTATCACGGCACTCGTTTTAAGCACGGCTTTGGGGGCTTAAATGATGTAATCACTGATTCGAATGTATCTTTTACGACTTCAGAACTTTTACCTGAAGGTGGAAGGATTCATCGTGGTTTCTATAATTCATTTACAGATTCATGGCCTAATCTTTATGGTATTTTAAAGTCTCATGCCAAAAAACAAGGGTCAGAAATTAAAGATTTTAAGATTAATCTCACAGGTCATAGCATGGGGGGAGCTGTTGCTAAAATAGCTGCTTTATGTCTCAACAAAACAGAAGGAGCTAAAGATATTCATGTTGCAACTTTTGGTGATCCGAGAGTTTTTGATCTTACTGCTAGTGAAATTTACAATGATGCTCTTCAGGAAACAACTATAAGAGTAACCCAGCATAGGCAAGACCCAGTGCCAGCAGTATCACCTGGTTCGTTTGGTTATGCGCATGTAGGCGCACAACTAAGAGTAGCAGTACCAGAAGGATATTCTTTTCATAAAACAGATGGTTATCACGAAGCTATTTATAGAACAGATGAAAGGGAGTTCCGATCAAACAATGACGTATCTCTCTTTTACTATCCTTCAAAAATGCTAGGACGAATTAACTCTGCGGTTTTAGGTAATGTTCAATATTACGCTGCTAACTTAGTAGGGTATGCTTTCGGTCAATCAAACTTTTTTGAAGAAGTGAAGAGTAAGTATGAAAATCCCTCTCAGACTGAACAGGCAGAAGGTAAAAATGAAAACCCTTCTCTTGAGCAAGTAAAAGTTGAATCATATTCCTCTGCTGTAATTGGCGCGTAGCAGGACAGGTGGTTAATGGAGCATTGCTCCATTAACCCTTAATATAGCCCCTCTTATAATAATCCAAACAAGACAAAGGATGGATCTTACAGTAACTGGATATCAACAACATATAGTTATCGGACAGAAGGGCTATAGATCCTAGCGTCACGCACTGAAGCGACAAACCACCTTATATTACCACCTAAAAGTAACTAGCTACGGGCACCATAGCGTTAAGCTACTTCTACTATATCTAATTAAGCATATTAATAGGTAAATGAATTTTAATATAATCTGATTATACTTATAAATACGCTGTATGGAATGAAAGCATGGAAGATTTTATAACTGCAAGAAGGAAAGATGATGCTGTGATATCCGTTTGTCAGGATAATAGGAGAAAAACTGTATTAATTTCAGGGCTCAATCAAGCTGCAAGGAATTTGTTAAAATACGGGAAAGAGAGTTTACTCAATAAGCCATTAATCAATATTTTAAGTGCAAGAGCAGCTGACGATGTGAGGAATTATTTAGAGTATGCCGAGGATGGATATGATTTACTTGACATATTACCTAAAGTGATAGGTTTTTCCTTAATTGACTCTAAAGGAGAGGATATCAAGACAAAAGTGAAAGTTTTTCGCACCATGCAATTCACTAATGACAAGATTAATTATGAGCTGTTGATACGCGACATCAGCCTACTTCACAAGTTAGGAATATTTAGGGATGAATATCTAATGGGTAAAAAGTACAAAAACCACGACTTATTTGATATACCAGACAATGAATCCTCTATTCTAGAGCTGCGTGCTATATCAAATTTTGCTCTGCGACATCAAATTAGTATGGCTGTGGGAGTTATTGGTTTCGATAGTAACTGTGAAGAGACGAACGGTGCACTGAAAGTTGTTATAAAGCACTTTCACAAAAATTGCCGCAGTGATGATTTTTTAGGGTATATTGGCGAAAATAAAGTGCTCTTTATTTTATTTAACTGCAATACAGAAGACACACCTAAAGTAATTGATCGTATACATTCTGCTATCAATAAGCAGCTATTAAAACAAAGATTACCCCGTATATCAGTAATTTATGGAAGTATAGCTCAAAAACTAGCTGCACAGTACAAAGTCTGATATTTTATGTAAAAAAGTTGTCTTTTGTCTATATTGGATTTAAACTTAAATTTTTATAAAAATTTAAGTTTATTCATGAAGTTGAGATACTGCCTGATAGCGCTGCTTTCGTTATTATTTTCGCAAAATAGTGCCAACGCTAGGGTAATTCTGGATAAGGGAATATTTTATGCAGAGCTGGACGGAAAAATAGATTTGAGATTTGGCTACGCTTTTAACAAAGATTCTTTCAATATTAAGCCTAAAGACAAGATTTCAAGTTATTCATACTTGCGCTTTCTTTATTTACAGCAGGTTTATCCGAATACTCAAATGGGGTTTAATGTTAAGGCGGGAGTTTCTAGTATCGCTAACCTAAAGGCGTTAGACATAGAAAAGTTAAACATGGAGGAATGGTATTTTATCATAAAAAATCGGGGGCTTGGATCAATTGAGTATGGGAAAAGAAGTTTAGTCAGCCAAAGTATGCTGATCAATACTTCAAAAATTTACGTGGCTGCTGGAGGAGTAAATGGTTGCTGGGTAAACTATGCAAATCTGCGTGGCGATGAAAAGAAGGGTGTTGGTACTGGATATGATAAAGACAAAGTCTTTTGGGTTAAACCCAATATTTATAGTGATTATAATGGACTAGAGCTGAAATTAAAGCAACCAGCAATAAGCTATACCTCCCCTGAGATTTATAACTTTCAACTTGGGCTTAGTTATGTTCCAGGGAAAAATAACTTACATTATAGCAATCTAGTCGCTGCTGGCCTTTCCTATAAGAATAGTTTGTCGGATGATATAAATTTTACTGCTGCTTTAACTGGTGAATTTGCAAGGGAAAATTTAACTGATTGCTCAGATGGGACCTCTGAAGGTTATGAGAGCTGTAACCAGTTGCTACACTGGAATTTTGGCTTAAACCTGAAGTTTTTCGATCTTGATTGCATTTTCTCACATGGTAATGGTGGTAAATCGGGCAAGAGATATCGTCCTGAAACAACTAATACGTATTATACGAATGCAGGTGTCGCTTACCGCTCTGATTCTCGCAAATTGAGCTTAACATATTTTAGTAGTGGTCGGGATATTGCAGACAAAGGTACGAACAAATTAACATCATATGCTTTAAGCCTTGAAAGTTCTCTTTTTATGGGCACTTCATACTATTTCGATATTGTAAAATTTAATGCCGAAGAGCCCATCGAGGAGTCCAAAAACAACTCAGGTTACGTGCTTTTGGCAGGGCTAAAGTTGAGTTTTTGATAAATGCATTACAGCAGTTTAGATAGTTTTGCTTTACTTGAAAACTGACTCACTGCATTATGTCCATAGAATATTGCTATATCAAAACATGCTACAGCTGCTAATCTTACTCACTATTATTGCTTCAGTTGTATTTTTTGGTCATTTAGTTCCAATAGAAGCGAAAGCCTTTTTGTATTCAGTGAGCTTAAGTATCAAAGAAATTTTGCTATTTATAATGCCTTTTATTGTCTTTGCGTTAATCTTCAGCAGTATTAACAATCTTAAGCAGTCGGCTATAAAGTTTATACTATTACTTGTTATAATGATTTTCTTATCGAATCTAGCTTCAAGTTTAATTGCTTATTCGATTGGGCATTTTGTCCTGCAAAACACTTATTCGATACAAGATATAACATATGAAGAAACAATTGCTCCTTTGTGGTCGTTTAAGCTGCCGCTACTCCTTTCTAACTTTCATGCTCTTGCTTATGGATTTATGTCCAGTTTAATAGTGTCTGTTTTGCTGCCCAAAAAAAGTGAAGAGCTCTCGCGAAAAATGTCAGATTTAACTTTGTTGATTATGAAAACCTTTTTTATACCAGTTATTCCAATATTCGTACTTGGGCTTGCTTTAAAAATGCAACATGATCAGGTTCTATCTATAATATTCAAAGATTGCTCAATAATTTTTGTTATTATAGCATCTGTAACTTACTTTTATGTTTTTCTCTTATACGGAGCAGCAAATTCGTTTAAGATCACAGGCTGGATAACTAGCATAAGCAATATGATGCCGGCATTTATTACTGCGATGAGTACAATGTCTAGCAATGCAACTATGCCACTTACTCTTGAAGGAAGCAGAAAAAACGTAAAGCAACCTGATGTAGCATCGTCTGTTATACCAATAACTGCTGGCTTTCATTTAGTAGGTGATTGCTTTTTTATTATAATATTATCGATGATAATAACTTCTGGTTATGCATTATCTACGACAGACTACGTAACTTTTCTTCTTTATTTTTTGTTGTTTAAATTTGCTATTGCTGCAATTCCGGCAGGAGGAATTGTGGTAATGCTGCCTATTCTTGAAAAGTACCTTAAATTCTCTCCAGAAATGCTCTCGCTAATCACAGCATTATATGTAGTGTTTGATCCAATAATAACTTCAGCAAATGTTATGGGCAATGGTGCTTTTACTATAATGTTTACAAAACTCTACGATAAGCTTAGGTAATGTCTATTCTAGCGATTGATACTGTAGGTGTTGGTAGTTCGATAGCGATAATTGACCACGATGGTAATTGTTTTATAGAGCGCAATTTCACCAGCAATAGTCACGCAGAAACATTTTTTCAAATTTTGAACACTCTGTTCAATAAGCACAATTACAGCTACGATAAAATAGACTGCTTAGCGGTGGTAGTTGGGCCGGGAAGTTTTACTGGAATTAGAGTTGGTATATCGGCTGCAAAAGGCATAAATCTTGCTACGAATAAACCATTATACGGAGTGAGTGCACTGGAAGTTCAGGCATATGCAATATCCTTGCTTTGTGCAAACAGCAAAAAAAATATCAGAGCTATAATCAAAAATGCTCAAGAGTTTTACACGCAGTTATTTGATTTCAATTTATTGCCGCTGTCAGAGCCAGTTGCGGCCCAGTGTGTGATAGGTACTGGGACGACAGACAATAACTGCATCACATATGTGGATTGCAATTTACCAGAGTTAAATGCTAGCCATGCAGGATTATTGGTCCGTTATAGGCTAGAAAATAAACAAAAATTAAATGGGGTCGACGCTCTATATTTAAATGAGCCTCAGTATATGAAATTATTATAATTACCCTTTTGCGTAAGCTCTATCGATTTGACTAAGTCTGTACATCTGATTTGTTATTTCTTCGGCTACTTCTTTTATACTCATATTTGAATTTTCTATTTCTATGGCATTCGGTGGTATAAATAAATTACGAGCCCTAAATTTCTCTATAACACTACTCATGTTAGTAACCTTCCTATTTTCCCTTTGTCTTTTTAATTTAATGCGTTTTTGTAATGTAGGTAGGTCACACTTTAGCACTATAGGAAGAATTCTTGTATTCATTCTTTTACTAAGCTCTACTACTGAGTTATACATCCTTATATTGTAGTCGTTATTTTTCATTAATTCATCGATAAATATGTAATTTTTTGAATGAACTGGATAGGCTTCTATTGCCTGAAGCATAATTTGTGCAACGTTATATATTCTATCTTGGACTTCTTTAGGGATTTGGTCATATTCAAAGATATTATCATATATAGAGCGGATTTGAGTATTGTTGGAAAAGTTGCTGTTTACAATCAGTGCACCTATCATATTAGATAATTCTATTGCTGTAGAAAGCTTGCCACTTCCTGAAAAGCCGATAATATATACGAAAACTCCTGTTATCTGTTCCTTTGTATTAATGTTTATCATATTATTTATAATGTTAAAATCTATATTCATAATAACATGAAACTTAAACTTTAAAACATTTGAAACATTATATAGAAAAATTATTTTTACAGTTAAGATATTATGTAATTCAGGGACATAAATTCTGTACAGGTTCCATAGATTATGTGATAGCGAATTGTTTACTAAGAATTAACAACTCCCCTTCCAATTACCTCCAAACTAAAAGTATGAGTTTACTATGAGCCTCTTTTCTTGTATAAACCTTCAGAAGATCTTAGCTAGAAATTGTGTTGTTGACAAAGAGCGAGGTAAAAAAGGACTTAGCCTATGCCTATCAGATTTTATCTTACTTGAGACTGGATGACCATACGTATACTCACCTATCGGTGCGTTCTGAGGATCAAAAGTCGTTTTATATTTATCCATTTGGTATACGTTTTCATGAAGTGAATGAAAATTCATTAATGAAGGTGTCATTTGATGGGGATGTGATTGAAGGCAAAGAATATCAATATAATAAAACCGGTTATATAATCCACGGCTTTATTTATCAAGCAAGAAAAGATATTCAAGCAATTTTTCACTTGCATACGCCTTCTATTGTGGCAGTTTCCTCCCTTAAAGATGGGTTACTTCCAACAAGTCAGTGGGCACTGCACTTTTATAATAAGATATCTTATCATGATTATAATTCTCTGGCACTTGATGATACAGAAGGAAAGAGGTTAATAGCTGATCTGAAAGAAAATTCTGTGATGTTAATGCGCAATCATGGATCTATAACGTGTGGTCGGACTATACAAGAAGCGATGTTTTATACATATCACTTAGAACAAGCGTGCAAAACTCAATGTTTAACATTAGCGATGAATAGGGAATTATCAATTCCAAGCGAAGAAATTTGCTCAAAAGCTGTAAAGGATCTTTTGTCTTTCGAAAGCAATCTTGGTGAAAGAGATTGGCACGCATGGGTTAGGCTAATTAAAAGTAAGTTGTAAGAAGCTCTTCACACTCCTCCCAGTGCCCTCTCTTCTTGTCATCCAAGTAGCCCTTTTCCTGTCATTCCAGCGCTTCCTCTTCTTGTCATCCCAGTGCGTGACACTGGGATCCAGTCTTTCCATAATAATTAAAATGTTGTGTTTTAAATTAAGATTAGCTACTTTCTATGTTCACAAAATTAGTTTGCTTGCTTACAAGCAAACTTTCCTAGATTCCAGCGTCACGC
>JAISAR010000035.1 GCA_031266615.1 Rickettsiales bacterium | reverse complement strand
ATTGTCTTTTTTCTCTGCCTGGTAAATTTCTTAAATATTATAGCTTAGACTAGTTGCGTTTAAAAGCAGCTAAATTGCAGCGTTTAAGGCATAAAAACGCCAATACTGAAAATAAATACTGACCGGGGTTTCTTTTGCCTTTTTTTCCCATTTGATAAATTTCTTAAATATTTATTACTAAAGCAGTATCCCGGTGTCAGCTACTTGGGTGACAAGAAGGGGTGCCGAAATGACGCTCTCCCTGAAATGCCCACGGCTAAATATCAAAGCTATGGGCATTGTTGTGCAGATTAGCTTGGTAATTTAGCCTCTTCTTTAGGGTCAACAGCTTCAGTTTTTGATTCATTAAACTTACTTGACACTTTATCAACAGCCCAAGTTATTGGTGTAACAACAAGTGCAGCAGTCCAGATGACAGCACTGATAGCATAGCTCAAAACTGTTTTAACAAATTCAGCTACTTTTCCACTGTGCTCGAGTGCTTTCTCTGATAGCGTGTTTGAATAGTCCACTAACGACTCTGTATTGTCTTTAAGACCAAACTTGTCTGTTACTTTCGCCAAACCTTTCGCTGGCCAGTACGACAAATACGCAAATGCTAGATATAAAGGTTGTAGAACTATACTAGTTAGTGCAAAAGTAGTTATTGCTGTTGTGTTACTAGTAACGTTCTTCACTGGCCCCACAACACTATTGATATGATCAACAGACTTGTAGAAACAGTTTTGCGGAACCATACTTAAATCCTTTTGTATTTCAACAGGAACAGTTCCATTGTGAGCATATTGCTTGAAATTCTTATATGAACTCTTAAAGTTCTCAGATAGATTTGACATATTTGCCTCCTAAAAAAACTATAATAAAAAAATGTAATTATTATTACATCACTATACTATTATAACTTATTTTAGAATAATTGCAATAGTTGTATTAATATTTTAACTAAATTATATGTTGCACAAAAGCACTTATTGCTCTAACATCGCAGCAGGTTAGAAATAAAGAGGTTTTTTATGAGCTTTACTTTACCTGAATTACCATATGATAAAACAGCTTTGGAGCCTTATATATCTGCAAGGACTTTGGATTTTCACTATGATAAGCATCATAGGGGGTATTTAAACAAACTCAATGAGCTGGTTGAAAATACTGATTATCAACAGGCAAAAATCGAGGAATTAATAACGAAAGTTCATGGTAATAGCGACAAAGTCCCTATATTTAACAATGCAGCGCAAGTTTGGAACCACACTTTTTATTGGAGTTCAATGAAAAAAAATGGTGGTAGTAAGCCTCAGAATGACAGTCTTCTAGCAAAAAAAATTCAAGACGATATCGGTGGCTTTGATAAATTCTATGAAGAGTTTTCAAGTCATGGAGTGAGCCAATTTGGTAGTGGATGGGTGTGGTTAGTGCTCGAGAAAGGAAAACTCAAAATCACTAAAACTTCCAATGCGGATTTACCATTAATTTATGGTCAAGTGCCACTGCTCACTATGGATGTTTGGGAGCATGCGTATTATTTAGATTGTCAAAACCGTAGAGTTGACTATATAAAAGTTTTCCTTGATCATTTGATCAATTGGGATTTTGCAGAAGAGAACTTGAGAAAGAACACATAAAATGAATGTACCAAAGATAACAAAATTAGATAATGGCCTGCGCATAATAACCGAGCAGGTGCGTGATGTTGACTCTGTAGCTTTAAGTATACGAGTTGGTGTTGGCAGTAGAGCTGAAAGTGCAAATCAAAATGGAATATCCCACTTTCTAGAGCATATGGCTTTTAAGGGAACAAAAACAAGAACTGCATTTGAAATTGCAAAAGCTTTTGATGACATAGGTGGAGTATTCAACGCTAGCACCGGTAGAGAAAGCACCAGTTACTACGCAAAAGTCCTCAAAAAAGACATAAAAACTGGCATTGATATATTAGTAGATATATTGATGAATTCGACATTTCCAGAGGATGAATTGGAGCGTGAAAAAGGTGTTGTAACACAAGAGATTTTTCAAACTAACGATTCGCCGAGCGACATCATTTTCGATAAATATTTTGAAGCAGCTTATAAAGATCAACCGTTTGGTAGGTCGATTTTAGGCACGCAAGATACTGTAAAATCATTTACTCGAGAAGATCTAAATAGCTATATAAATGAGCATTACTTTGGCGAGAATACGATATTTTCTGTTGCAGGGAACGTTGAGCATCAAGAAGTTGTTCAGTTAACCAAAGATTTTCTCTCAAAGATTCATGCAAAAGAGCTGAAGAAAAAGCAGAATGCGAATTACACTGGTGGTGAGTATTTGGAACACCGTAAACTAGATCAGGTACACTTGCTAATTGGTTTACCTAGTGTTTCTCGCCATGACAATAGATATCACACATTTCAGGTGCTTGATTCTATATTGGGAAGCGGAATGTCATCACGCCTATTCCAGGAAGTAAGGGAAAAGCAGGGACTGGTTTACTCTGTCTATTCATTTAATTCTAGCTACACCGATACAGGAATGCTCTCCATTTTCGCTGGCACAGATAGTAGCAACCTAGATAAGCTTTTAAAATCTATAACGACGGAGTTGAAGAAATTGTCTACGGATGACCTGAAGGAAGAAGAGGTAAATAGGGTAAAAGAGCGAATAAAATCCCAGATTTTAATGTCACGTGAAAGCGTCAGTTCCCGTGCTGAAGCATTGGGGCACTACTATAGCAACTATGATAGGTATATCAGTAAAAATGAATTGATAGAAAAAACTAGCGCAGTTACCACTGCTGGCGTAAAAGAAGCGGCAGAGGAGCTGTTATCTCAGCATGAAAAAATCACTTTAGCTGCAATTGGAGAAATAAAATCGTTGCCAAGCTACGATAAAGTGATTTCTATGCTTAGGGCTTAGAGCAATGGGCTTCTCGCATAACTAGCCAGCCTTTGGCAGCGCGCTGGGCATATAACGATCGTCAGAAACAAAAAACTACTTGACAACCCCCTTACAATAAGGTTGCGGGTGTTTTAGGCCTAAAATTTATCTTTAATCTAGGATCTACGCTTTTTTCACCTAGATTCCAGCGTCACGCGCTGGAATGACACCGAAGGGAATACTTGGCTTGTGTTTGGAGCAAAATTGGCTATAAAACTCAGCGCACTTTTTTCTAAAACAAACGTCTATACAATTGCGAAGTTATGGTGTCTAACTCAAATCTATGTTGACATGTCCCATTTTACGCTTATCCCTGACCTCTTTCTTTCCGTATATGGTCAAACTGGCTCTTTTGTTGCTCAGATACTTATGGAGATCATATATATCACTACCTATTATGTTCTTCGTCATGCAAGAAAAGCGCAATGCTATTTCCTGCGTAGGTAACCCGCATATTACCCTAACCAATTGCTCAAACTGACTAACATTGCATGCATCCAAACTCCAGTGGCAGGAATTGTGAGGTCTTGGAGCTAGTTCGTTAACTAGCAGCTCATTATTTTTAGTAATGAAAAATTCAATAGCAAGGATTCCTACTACATCAAGCGCACCTGCTATTTTCCCTGCGGTTTGTTGCACCTCTTGAGTTAATTTACTATCTATTTTGGCTGGCACTGTTGAAGTATCAAGTATTCCATCAACATGGTGATTTTCTGCTATAGGAAAAAAAGTTACTTTACCGTTTTTATCTCTTGCAATAACTATTGAAACCTCTTTTAGTAAATCAACACCTGCTTCGAGGATATACTTTGTGTTCCAATCAAAGGAAGCAAACTGTTTCGCTTCAGAATCATTCCCGATCACATATTGTCCTTTTCCATCGTAACCCATTTCTATTGTTTTCAGCCTTACTGGGTAGCCAAAAGTCCTACTGTTTTCTAATAGCTCATCATAATTTTGTATATTTTTATAACCAGCGGTTTTTATACCCAAATCTCTAATAAAGTCTTTTTCTCTCAGCCTATTTTGCGAAATATGTAATGCTTTTTTACCCGGGTAAAAGTCTGCGTGCTGTGATATAATATCAACTGCGTCACAAGGAATATTTTCAGATTCAATAGTGACTAAATCCACGCTCTGTGCAAAAGATACAAGTGCCTTCTTATCAGAAAAATCTGCTATTGTTACACTACCGGCAACAGAGCAAGCTGGATCATCCTTAGCATCGGCAAAAATATGAGTTTTTTGCCCAAGTTTTGTTGCAGCAATAGCAGTCATTTTACCTAATTGTCCACTACCTATTATCCCTATTACTCTTTTGCCGAGCATATCTGATCCGTCCATATTATTCTGAATAATTTCTCATTAGAATACGATAACATGCTTGAAGAATCCATGAAAATAGTGTATAATTAGGTGTTGTTTTCTTAAATCATAATATGGCTCTAGAATACATACTTACTACTAACTCCGTTGAAGTTACAGTTTTACCAGTTTACATCGAGGAGCAATCTATCCCTTATGAAAATTGCTATGTGTGGATATACAATGTTAAGATAAAAAATAAAAGCTCATCAACTATTCAATTGCTGAGCCGCCATTGGCAGATAATAGATTACAAAGGGAAGGTAAATGAAATTGCAGGTGCTGGTGTTATTGGAGAGCAGCCTGTGATAAAGCCTGGAGAAGTATTTAGGTATACAAGCGGGACATACTTAAACGCACCATCGGGAATAATGCAAGGTAGGTACGAATTTCTAAATGAAGAAAGCACAAAAGTCTTTGAGGTCATGATACCGCCTTTTTCTCTGGATAGTCCATACATAAACGCTAGACCGCACTAGATCCAGTGAACTCATTAAAATTTATTTTTTACTCCCATCATCAAGCTTAAATAAGATCATTGTGGAGATTAAGCCGATGATAACTATCATTAATGAAAACGGGGCAGCCTCTCTGTAACGCTCATCGCTTACAAGCTCATATATTCTAGTTGATATAGTTTCAAAATTAAATGGCCTTATAATGAGTGTTGCCGTGAGTTCCTTGATAGTATCCATAAACACGAGCAAAAACCCCGACAGTATGCTTTTCCTGATGAGAGGAATATGAACATTCAGACACGTGGAAATAGGTCCATGACCCATAGTATATGCGGTCCACTCAATTTCATTTGATGTTTTTTTGAGCCCTGATTCTATTGCTTTAAAAGATATAGCAAAAAAACGAAATAAATACGAGTAAATCAAAGCACCAACAGTTCCTACTAGGCTCACTTCCACTATATATTGAGTAACAAAAGAAGATATCTTGCTTAAAAATATTATTATACTAATTGCAATAATCGCATTTGGAATTGCGTAGCCCAAAGAAATGAGACGTGCTATGCTACTGATTACTTTGTTTTTACGCGCCGCATACCCAATCATTATTGCAATGCTAATCGAGATTAGTGCAGTAATGAATGATAAACTAAAGCTATTTGCTATTATGCTATAGAATCTTGCCTCATATATGAAAAACCCCTTCTCTATACTCCAATATATCAGTGGAATAATTGGTAAAGCAAAACCTATTAGTATTGGCAATACACACATGATATAAGCAAAGATCAATGGCACAGCACCATTTATACTGCGCTTGTTGTGGTAATCTGAATTAGTACTGATTGCAGAATAGGAGATCCCCCTTTTTTGCAGGATTTTTTCAATAGTTATTAGTGTTGCAATGAAGATCAATTCTGCAACTGCTAAAACAGTAGCTGAATATTTATCATGCAGCAAAAACCAGGTGCGATATACTCCTGTGGTAAAAGTGTCAATTGCAAGAAACTGTGGTGTACCAAAATCCGTAATTACTTCCATTAGCACCAAGGATAATCCAGCTATAATTGATGGACGTATAGAGGGTATTATGACAGAAAATAAACTCTGCAGTGAGGAGAACCCAAGTGTCGATGCAATAGTAACCGAGTTGCTAACGTTCCTTAGACTTGAGCGGACCAATATGTAAACGTATGGATATAAACTGAACCCCATCACTAATATTCCACCACCTAGAGATTTGATCTCGGGAAACCAATAATCGCCTTTGCTCCACTCCAAAATTTCTCTTAACAAACTCTGAATCGGACCTGAAAACTCTAGCGTGTTTACATAGACAAACGCTACTATATATCCGGGAATCGATAACGGAAAAAATAAAGCAATCTTAAAAATTCTACTCCCAGGAAATGAAAAAAATGTGGTGAGCCACGCTGGTATCACTCCAAATATAAAAGATATACTTCCAACCCCTACCATCAAGATTAACGTATTTAGTATATATTCAGGAAAAAGTGTACTGATTACCCACCCAGAATCTGCCGATTTTGTAAATAGAATCGATATTAACGATAGTATAGGGCAGATAAATAATATACTTACTAGAAATAAGAATATATTTTTAAATATTCTTAAAAACATTAAATTCAATCCACACTTAATATTAAAATGTTATATACAAAAGCTGAAGATATCCAGAGTTGAATATCTTTATAATTTTATATATTATATTCTAAGTTGATAAGTTAATAATCATGAGCTTTGTCATAGCAACTTTCTACCATTTTGTAGAACTCTCTAACTATTATGACATGAAAGATGAAATAAAAGCTGCATGCGATGACGCTGAGCTGAAGGGCACTATACTCCTTGCAAAGGAGGGCATCAACGCAAC
The DNA here is from genome assembly GCA_031266615.1 of Rickettsiales bacterium. Lineage (GTDB taxonomy): Bacteria > Pseudomonadota > Alphaproteobacteria > Rickettsiales > Anaplasmataceae > Wolbachia. Next base: position 2,074 of record JAISAR010000035.1, on the reverse strand, counting down.
CATATCCGGTGAAAGAAGCGCAATTGATAAAACATTCGATTTTCTACGTTCTGATTACAGGCTGAAAGATCTTACGTGGAAAGAAAGTGCAGCAGAATATCAACCATTTAGTAAGATGAAAGTGAGGTTAAAAAGAGAAATTGTAAACCTCGGCGTAGACAATCTCGATATTTCTCTTAGAGGCAAATATGTTGATCCAGAGTATTGGGATGATTTTATCTCTCGACCTGACGTTTTAGTAATAGACACACGAAATGAGTACGAAGTAAAATTAGGCAAGTTCAAGAATGCAATTAATCCACACACTCAATGTTTTCGTGAATTCTCTCAGTGGGCAAAGTCATTTTCTGAGAATAAAGACCTGAAAGTGGCTATGTACTGCACTGGTGGAATAAGATGCGAGAAATCTACAGCATACATGAAAAGCCTTGGATTTAACGATGTGTACCATCTTAAAGGTGGTATTCTTTCTTATCTTGAAAACACTCATAATAAAAATGGTAATTGGGAAGGTGAATGTTTTGTTTTTGACGATAGAATTGCCGTTAATAACTCACTTGTTCCAAGCGACAAAATAAAATGCATATTTTGCTCAAATCAAGTTTCAACGGACGAGCAGAAATCAGTCTCACGTGGTCAGGTGGTTTGCTCTGATTGTAAAGCTTAACAATTAAAAAAACTAGATTTATCTACACGTGTCTATTCAGCTAAGTGGTTTGAAATTAACTCGTAACTTCCTCTTTGAGTTGCGCAATTTCAGCTTTAGGAAGACCAGTAGTTTGAGCTATGATATCAATAGGAACTCCTGCTTTAAGTAGGTTTTTAGCAACTTCAATTTCCCTTTCTTTTCTGCCTCTTTCTTCGCCGATTTGGATGCCACGTTCTTCGCCGATTTGGATACCTTCTTGTCTACCTTTTTCAGTAGCATCATCAAGCTTTTGAGCGAGGATGCCTTCTTCTTTGCGTAGGTCCATTAATCTTTCTTCATACGCTATTAGATCTTTTTCGTCCCAGCTAAACTTGTCTAACTCATCATATGCTAGCTTTATTATTGGTGATTTTTCTGCTATATTCCTTAAGTCTTCATCTGTAATATCCTCTGCATACTTGAAAAAGAAACACCACCTTTCTACTGTGCTTTCTAGCTGCTCTACTTTATTCTTTTGGAATTTAGGCAGCTCAATAAAGACAAACTGAAAATCTTTTAAGTAATGTCCATTGGTTTTTATGTCTCGTATATTATGAGTAGAAATATAGTCAACTTCCTCAGGAAATATCGCATTATCGGAAATAGCAATAAAGAATACTGTCTTTAAATCGATGTACTCGCCACCTTTCCTAACCTGTCTTGAATACGCCTTAGCAGCATATAGCTGAGCGCGTTTTTCAAAGCCTTTATCGCGAGCGAGCTGCATCTCAATCACGTACCTAAGCCCACTAGAATCCTTGCAAAGAACGTCAACGATACTCTGTTTATCAGAGGCAATTTCAGCATCCATAATAGTACTGAGGAACTCTATTTCTTTTATTTCGTCCTTGCCAGTAAAGCCCAAGATATCATTGAGAAAGTGAATAAGAATGTTCTTGTTTTTCTCAGTGCCAAAGATTTTCTTGAAGGTTAAGTCCAGTTTTGGATTGAGAAATTTTGATAAAGCCATGAGAGATTCACTTAAAAAGTATTAAGAATTATACACAATTCTGTAGAAATATTCAATCTTTTTGTTCGGATGTATTGGCCTACGAACCCAAACCTCATCTTGCATTGCAATTATATTAAAAAATTTACCAAGCAAAAAAAAGCAAAAGAAGCCCTGGTCAGTATTTATTTTCAGTATTGGCGTTTTTGTGTCTTAAACGCTGCAATTTAGCTGCTTTTAAACACAACTAGTCTAAGCTATAATATTTAAGAAATTTACCAGGCAGAAAAAAAAGACAATAAAACTCCGAGGTAGCTAGTTATTCCACTCTCTATTTTAAAACCTGACGTTGGGTGCTGTCTTAAACGACTTATAAGCGCGTTTCAGCTTGTATGGGTAAAAACCCGAAATTTTAAAAAGACATGCAGTGCACATAG
>JAISAR010000063.1 GCA_031266615.1 Rickettsiales bacterium | reverse complement strand
CTGCATGTCTTTTTAAAACTTCTGGTTTTTTACCTATACAAGCTGAAACGCGCTTATAAGTCGTTTAAGACATCAAAAACGCCAATATCATAAGATAGATAGTGAATAACTAGCTACTTGGGGTTTCTTTTGCCTTTTTTTCTGCTTAGTAAATTTCTTAAATGTTTATGGCTAAGGTTAGTTGCATTAAAAAGCAGCTAAGTCGCACTTATTAAGCGTTTAGGATAAAAAAACGCCAACATTTCGACACAAAAGTAAATAACTAGCCGCCACGGGGTTTCTTTTGCTTTTTTCTCGCTTGGTAAATTTTTTAATATTTATAGCTGAGGCAATTTTAGAGCACACAAAAAATGCCAAAAATAATTGCCTTTAGTTTAAGTTAAGCAATAAGTCTAATTGTAGCTATACAGCATATTGCATAGTCAAATGCTTTTTCAAATCACTGAAGTCAAGCGGATCATCTTTCACGACCCGCGTTTATTTTATCTACTCCAGGAGTATTGACGGGAGTTATCGTAGAATTCTCAAGTTGTGTTGCTACTTGCTTTAAACCTTTGCCTATACTTTGATCTTGATTTAAAATTTTATCGAAGTGCTTGCCTTGCTGTTGCGCTTCGTTATCTAACACATCTCTCTGAGTAGCTCCTTTCATGTTATAAGCATCCTCTACACTCTTTTTATCTTCACCTAAAAGTTTTTCTAGCACCTTCTTAACAAAGCGCTTGAGAAGACTGAAAAGCCCTTCTTCTTTTTGATTTTCTTGAGGCACATTATCTTCTTTATTCAACCCAGGCTTTTTATCACTGAATTTCTCTCTTATAGGGCTTATACTCATCGAAGAGAAACCAACAGCCTGTAACTTAGGTCCTGATGGGGTTTGAACCTCCGCATTCACCGATAGTTGTGTGTCTGGTTGCACAGAAGTCTCTTTTTGTCCACTTTGCTCAAAGCTTTTACCTTCTGCTGTAGGCTTTTTTGAAGTGTCTTGGAGTTCTTTGTCACTTTTTGGTCCTGCAACTTTTTCACTTCTGAAAATACCCTTGCCTTTATATTGGCGGTCAAGCTCAGCAATTCTTTCAAAATCTTGATGTACTTTTTCAGCTGCATGGCTCTTTCGACTTTCAAGCTTCTGATTCAATTTAGCAATGGTCTTTACCTTATCTTCTGATGAAGCTCCTTCTGGGAAAGGACCTGGAGAACGTCCAAAGATATCTTTAAATCTTCTTTCAACACTTCCTTCAGCTATACGTCCTTTTTGGGCTTTAAGCTCCCGGTTCAATTTAGCAATAATCTTTACTTTATCGTCTAATGAAGCTCCTTCTGGAAAAGGACCTGGAGAACGCTCAAAAACATCTTTAAATTTTTTTTCAACACCTGTTTGAGGTGTATCTTTAACTTCAGTCATACCTACTCCTAATAAAGCTTATAAAACCAGTGTATTAGCTCATTATGTAGAAATGGTTAACACAACTTGCAATAAATAGTGTTTCCTATGATCATCAAGAGCGTCCTATTTATATTTTTTTCATCAAAATGTTATTTACTTATTAACCTAAAATACGTAACAATGTAGAAATGAAAAACAGCCCATTAGCAGTAGTATTCGATTGGGATAATACCTTAGTTGATACCCAAGACAATATTTCTAATGCCATTAGGCATACCTTAGACTCAATGGGGTACAGTAATAAGGCTGCTGATAGAAATTCCCATGAGTCGAGAAAGAGCTATATGGTCAACTTATTTGGCGATCAGTGGAAAAAAGCGAATCAGATATACCAACAATACTTAGATAATGCACTGTTGCAAAACATTACTCTAAATCAAGGAGTAGAGAAAATGTTGCAGACGTTGAAAAGCCATAATATCTATCTAGCAATAGTAAGTAATAAGAAAAACACTAATTTACGTGAAGAAGTTGCCTATTTTAAGCTAGACTCTTACTTTGAGAGAGTAATTGGTTCATGCGATACTGCAGAAGATAAACCATCTGCAACCCCACTGCTATTTGCACTAGAAGAGAGTACATTGCCTATAAATAGAGAAAATGTGTTTTTCGTTGGTGACAGTATCACAGATATTTTGTGTGCACAAAATGCTAATTGTTTACCAATTTTATACGGCCAATCAATAAGTGGATACGAAGATTTGTTATGTTTTCAACATTTTGATAAACTTACAGATTTTATAATAAAATATTTAAAAGATAAGTAATGACTGCTGTTATAGAAATTGCCAGTATACGAAGGCGCTTTTGTGCATATTTAATAGATGTGGCAATTTTACTAATTCCAAACTTATTAATTATACTATTGTTAAAGAATTTTCCGTTAATTTTAGATCTATCATATATGTGTGTAAATTGCAGTTACTTCACATATTTTATATCTTCAGCAGCTCAGGCAACTCCCGGTCAGCAGTTAATGAACATACATACCATAAGCCTAGACGGTTCTAAAATAGACTTGAGTTTAGCATTTGATAGAAGCATCTCTCAGTTTTTTCTTCATCTATTGAACAACGTAATAGCTATCCTCATCGAGCTTTTCCAAGAACAAAACGTGTTAGTAAGCGCTTTAAGCATACCGGGAGTAGTTATATTGCTGCTCACCTTTTGCTGGTATTTAGTGGCTTGCTTCTCTCAGAAGAAACAGACATATCATGATATGCTATTTGGTACGATTGTTGTGAAAGGAGCTATCAAATAGATTAAATCTTTTGCATACCCAATTTAACTTGTCCTATTACCATTGGTATTAGTTTAGGTTATGCAGAAAGTCCAATGAGGTTTTTCAACATTATGCCGCAATTCATTGTGCTGCCATACACCAGGATAGGGTAAAATAAAGACTAGCATAACGAACTTAGATTGTGCTAGAAGTTATATGCGGGAGTGATGAGACTTGAACTCACGACCTCATGCGTGACAGGCATGCGCTCTAACCAACTGAGCTACACCCCCATTTCCTTTTAGCGTTTCTGACTTTAAAGTTAATAAACATGTTGTCTTTTGTCAACGTTTTTTGTTTGCACTTTGTTGCCTTTTATATTACTATATAAATAATTTGATTTCACACATGGCTTATACAAATAGTCCTATTAGGGTTATGCCATGGAGGATAAACTATTTGGAGGAATGAATATGGTAAACTTACCCGAGGTCACTATACGTGATTTAGCTGGATCTGGCGTACATTTTGGTCATAAAATTAGTCGCTGGAATGCGAAAATGGCTCCGTACATATATGGGGTGCATCAAGAAAATCGTATACATATAATTGATTTACGAAAGACATTGCCATTACTACAGGTGGCAATGAAGGCCTTATATGAAGTTGCATCTCAAGGTGGTCGCATCTTATTTGTTGGTACAAAATTTCAAGCTTTGGATATTATTGCAAGTGAAGCAGTTCGTTGTGGTCAATATTATGTAAATTATCGATGGCTTGGTGGTATGCTTACTAACTGGGGAACTGTCTCTTCTTCAATAAAAACACTAATTCAATATGAAAAAATACTAAATGATGAAAATAGCGTTTTAACGAAGAAAGAATTAGGGAATATTGAAAAGAAAAGGCAAAAGCTTGATAAGGCGCTAGGTGGCATTAGAGAGATGGGAGCAATTCCGGATATTTTGTTCATCATTGATACTAATAAAGAGCACATTGCAGTTAAAGAGGCGAAAAAATTGGGAATTCCAATAGTTGCAGTACTTGATACTAACTCTGATCCAGATGATGTTACTTATCCTATACCAGGGAATGATGACTCAAGAAAATCAATAGAACTCTATTGTAGGTTGGCTGCAGACTTTATATTGACTGGAATAGAATCTAGCTTAGCAAGATCTGGAGTTAAGGTTGGTGATATAAAGGGTGATGAGTTTATTCAAGAAAAAGGAGATAATATTGTACAGACTAAAAAGGGGCACGGTAAAATTTATAAAGAAGATGAAAAGGAGGTAGTAACGAATGAAGATGAATCCAGATAGCATAAAGGAACTACGTAATAGAACAGGGCTTGGTTTAAGTGATTGTAAAAAAGCGTTAGAAGAGTGTAATGGTGATATCAAAAAGGCCATTGATAAGTTACGTACAATAGGACTTGCTAAGGCTGACAAAAAGTTTGATAGAGTAACTTCAGATGGGCTAATTGCTATGCATTTGGCTGAAAATCGTGGCGTATTGATTGAACTCAATTGTGAAACTGATTTTGTTGCAAGAAATGAGAAATTTATAGAACTAATCTCAAATTTAGCATCAATTGCTTATCAAGAACGCTGTACTAGCGTTGACGAGTTAAAAAATGCCAAATATGAAAGCGTTGGTACAGTGCAGGAAGCTATCATAAATGGTACATCTGTCCTTGGTGAAAAGTTAGAGCTGAGCAACCTTTGTTACCTGGAAGCCCAGAACGGGATTGTCGCTGGTTATGTACATGGTGATGTGTGTGGCTTAGGTAAAACTGGTGCTTTAGTAGCACTGCAATCATCCGGTGATAAGTCAAAGTTGCAAGAAGTTGGGAGACAAATAGCGATGCACGTAGTCGCTATGAAGCCCGAGGCTCTCTCTATAGATGACTTAGATCAAGCAAAGCTAAGCAATGAACGTTCCATAATTGAAGAACAGGTGAAAAGCTTAAATAAACCTGAAGAAGTGACAAAGAAAATAGCAGATGGTCGAATGGCTAAATATTATGAAGAAGTTGTTTTATTAGAACAGAAGTTTATAAGGGATGATAAAATGAAAATTTCTGATTTTATCAAAGTAAGCGAGTCGAGTGTAAACTCTACTGTTAAATTGTTTGATTATAAGTTACTTATTCTAGGTAGCAGAGATTAAGTAGTTGAAAATGACTGCCTCAACAGATGAAATAAAATACTACAGAGTGTTATTTAAAATCTCTGGTGAGGCTTTGATGGGATCACGGCCTTATGGCCACGATATGGAAGTTATAGATCAATTATGCAAAGATGTAGCTGATGTTCACAAGCTTGGAGTTCAGATATGTATTGTTGTTGGTGGTGGTAATATCTTTCGTGGCGCATCTGCATCTTTAAGCGGTCGTGAAAGAGCAAGCAGTGATTATATTGGAATGCTTGCAACTATAATTAATGCTTTGATTTTACAAAACTTTTTAGAGAAAAATTTAGTAGACTCTAGGGTGCTATCTGCAATACCCATGGCCACTATATGCGAGCCTTATATCAGGAGAAAAGCTATTCGTCATTTAGAAAAAGGTAGAGTAGTAATCTTTGCGGCAGGTACAGGTAATCCATTTTTTACTACAGATACAGCTGCAGCTTTACGTGCTGTTGAAACGAATTGTGATGTTATTTTGAAAGGTACACAAGTAAATGGTGTATACTCCGCTGATCCGAAAAAAAATGAGGATGCTGTAATGTATGATAAGCTTTCTTACATGGATTTGTTGACTCGTGATTTAAAAGTTATGGATGCGTCAGCGATCTCACTTGCACGTGAGAATTCCGTTCCAATTATAGTTTTTTCTTTGAAAGAAGAAAAAATAGTCAATATTGTTAAGGGTCGTGGTACTTACACTATAGTTTCAGATTATAAATGATAGGTAATTTATGTTGAATGAAGTAAAAACTAAAACAAAAGAAAGGATGCTAAAAACTATTCAGTCTTTTCATGATGATATTAAAGGTATACGCACCGGTAGAGCTAGCGTATCATTACTTGATGGCATAGTTGTGAATATCTATGGAGGACATCAAAAACTGAATCAAGTTGCAGGTGTTTCAGTTACTGACAATAAAACATTATCAATTAAAGTTTGGGACATTAGCGTTGTAGGTGAAGTAAAAAATGCTATATTGAATGCCAATCTAAATTTAAATCCTGTCGTCGAAGGTAATACTATACGTATAACCCTTCCAGACTTAACGCAAGAAACCCGTGAAAGATTAGTGAAATTATTGCACCAGTTTGCTGAAAATGCGCGAGTTGCCATTAGAAATATACGTAGAGATATTATGGAAGAAATAGAGAAAATGCAGGAAAGTAAAGAAATCTCAGAAGATGATCTTCATAGTGCTAAAAAGGAAATACAGAATATTACTGATGATAATATCAAAAAGATTGATAGCGAGTTATCTATTAAAGAAAAAGATATACTGAATCACTGAATGATAAACGAATTAAACGTTGAATCTCTGCCAAAGCATTTAGCAATCATTATGGATGGTAATGGTCGGTGGGCAAACAACCAAGGGAAGATAAAAATTGATGGTTATAGAAAGGGCAGTGAAGTTGCATATGATATTGCTAAGTATTGCACAACCTTAGCCATACCCTATTTGACTTTGTACGCATTTTCCATGGAAAATTGGCTTAGGCCTAAAGAAGAAACCGACCATCTATTTGGTTTATTTTACTCTGTTCTAACTGACGAGGATAAAATCAACTTCATTTGCAATTATAATATTAAGTTAAGTTTTATTGGTAATTTAAGTTTGTTACCCCAAAAAATACTTGACCAAATTGGAAAAGCAGAGGAAATAACACATAAGAACGATGGTTTATTACTTACTGTAGCAGTCAGCTACGGAGCAAAGCAAGAAATTATACACGCTATAAGCAATATTATGAAAGAAAATATTGCTCGTATATCAGAAGACGAATTTGAAAAATTTCTATATACTAAAGATTTGCCGAAGTTGGATTTGTTGATTCGCACTGGCGGTGAAAAAAGGTTAAGTAACTTTTTATTATGGCAAGCAGCTTACGCTGAATTGTATTTTTGTGATACTTTGTGGCCTGATTTTTCTTGTCAAGATTTGGGTAAAGCATTAGAAGATTATACGAAAAGAGAAAAAAGATATGGCAGATAATAATTTTGTAATTAGAATACTGTCTTCAATAGTAATATTGCTTATATTCTCTTTTGCTACATATTTCAGTGATTTATCGTTTTATCTACTAATTTTTTCGATAGCAGTTTTATCTTCTTTTGAATGGTATAACTTAACTCAGGGGAACAGAATCTTATATGTTTTCGCATTACTATTGATTGCGCTACCAAATGCCTCATTGATATATCTATACAACCTGCCGCAGGGAAAATATACATTAGTATGGCTCATTTTAACCATTTGGAGTATTGATACCACTGCCTACCTATTTGGTAAGAATTTTGGTGGAGCTAAAATTTGTCCAATTATTAGCCCTGGAAAAACTTGGTCAGGACTTCTTGGTGCAATCCTAGCTGGAATAGTGTGTACAATTTTCGGATCAATATTTTTAGGTTTATTTCCAGTTTTGTATTCTCCAATAGTTGGCCTTGCAATTGCTACTTTAGCACAACTTGGCGATTTCACTGAATCACTCATTAAAAGAGTTTACAATGTTAAAGATAGTGGAAGTATGATACCTGGCCATGGAGGAGTACTCGATCGTATGGACAGTTTCATTTTCACTGCTCCCCTTATTGCTATCTATATAAGCTAGCTAAAAAGAATGAAGTGCTATTTCATCCATGGGTTCTCTTCTTTTCATTAACTGCTTTCACAATGCACCCTTCAACAGATTTAGATTTTTCGTTGAATTTAAATTTTTCAGATTCTTCAGACTCTTCATATTTAAATTCTTCATTCATTGGCTTATTACAATAAGGACAGAATGTTTCACTTCCTTCTTTATACAAGTATATTAATGGATGACCAGAACCATCATCGTCCTCATCACCACGACAACAAACTATTATATCATTATCCCTCACTGTCATATTGCTCCTTTAGTTTATAATGCCTTATGTATTGAATATACATATTTGGGAATAGAAAATAAACATTATTCTTCACTCCTTATCTTGTTTAGATTAATCAATTCCTTCTGAACGCCCTCTGGCACAAATTTGCTGACACTTTCTCCTAATCTTGCTATTTCTTTTACAAAACTTGATGAAATAAATTGGGTATCCTCAGAGGCAGGAAGAAATATGGTTTCAATTTCAGGAAGAAGTTTATAATTTACCCAACTCATTTGAAATTCATAATCAAAATCCGATACTGCTCTGAGTCCTCTAATAATGACAGAAGCATTCTGCTCTTTAGCAAACTTCATTAACAGCCCATTAAAAGATACAACATCTGCGCCAATTCCTAGTTTTTTAATTTCATTTTCAGCCATACTTGTGCGCAACTTTACGTCAAAGGCAGTGTACTTATTGACATTTTCTGCAACACCGATTATTAATTTATCAACTAGTTTGCATGCTCTTTTTATTATGTCAATATGCCCAAAAGTTATAGGGTCAAATGTTCCGGGGTAAATTCCTATTCTGTTATTAATGTTCATCCTTTATTTTTATATAAATTACTTTAAAAACTTTTGATAGACATAATAACATTTTTTATCTAAAAATGAAAGCATATGGTTGGCCTGATAGCTCAGTTGGTAGAGCAAAGGACTGAAAATCCTTGTGTCGCTGGTTCGATTCCTGCTCAGGCCACTTTTCCTTTCTTAATAAATTTACCTTCTTGTTGCAAAATACTCTATTATGTGTTATGATATTTATATAAATATTAGTGTGGTAAATTATGTTGTATAGATATTATAATAAAGTATTTAATATCTTATTAAGTGTAATTCTGTTATTCAGCAGCATTGCTTATGCAGGCACTAGTGAAAATTTGCATTCAATAAATGGTGACATAGTTGTTGGTTTATTGAAAACAGAAGAAGAAACATATCCACATGAGGTTGGCTTATCTCAAAATATCTATGAGATGTTTAATAATTGGGGGGTCAAAACTGTACTAATTGATTATAATAAGATAATTAGCCTTAAAAAAATTCAGGCAGAGTCACTTAATCTTGCAAAACAAGATGAAATATTGGCAAGGAAGCTGACATTAGACAGAATAAAAGTTGAAGTTGCAAACTTTATTAAAGAGCACAAAATAAATAGAATATTTATTCCAGGAAATTACTATAATTTACACTCTGAACCTTTTCCTCCTACTCCTTGTCGCCAGCTTGTTACTGAAGCAATTGTGAAAATAGTAGATGATGATCCTGCAATTCATTTACTTGGCATATGTGGCGGTTTACAAGGTATCATGGGTGCAAAAGGAATTGAAGTAGTGAGTGTGGCGAATCTTGTAAGTGATGAAGAGAAGCAAAGATCTCATTTGAAATCAGCACCTAATCCACAGCAAGAGAGTGTACCTCTCCAGCAGATCAAAATTATTCCAAACAGTCGTTTAGCAGAGGTGGTGGCTAAATTTTTACCACCTGACGAAAATGGCTGGTTTTCAACGTGTTTTCCCGATGCTCATTCAGGAGCAGTAAGTAATACGCCGGAAAACAGAAAAAAGTTAGAGTTACTTGGATATAAAGTTGCAGCATTTTCCAGTGATGGGGTAATAGAGGCTATTGAAGATAAGCATGGTAATATTTACTTTCAAAGTCATCCAGAAGCGCTTGTTGTGAAGTCAGATAAAAATCTCTATTTATCAAATCACAAGGCTCGTCAGGTTTCAACGCTAGTTGCCATAGCAATTATAAATGATTTTCTTTATCGTGCTTAATGGGCGTTATAAACGCCTTGGTTAAAGCTTTAATAACCGATATGCATGTTTAGTTATATCAGTTATTATACTTCTTGCATAACCATATAAAAAACCAGTAGTGCACTCTTCTTTCGTCATTCTAGCACTTACTGTATCGCGTTAGGTCGAGTGTCTTTTAATCTTGCAATCCTTTCAATTTCACTAATGGAAAGACCAGTAAACTTGACAATAGTGTTGACGTCAACATTATCAGCCAGCATTGCCTTTGCCACTTCAATTTTTCCTTCTTCTCTACCTTCCTCTTTACCAATTTTGATGCCTTTTTCAGTTGCATCATCAAGCTTTTGAGCGAGGATGCCTTCTTCTTTACGTAGGTCCATTAATCTTTCTTCATACGCTATTAGATCTTTTTCGTCCC
>JAISAR010000062.1 GCA_031266615.1 Rickettsiales bacterium | reverse complement strand
GCTGCATGTCTTTTTCATTTTTTCTACATTCAGCCAAATCGCGCTTAAACTAAGCGTCAGCAAATTATTATAGCGCCAATTTAAAGTATTATAGAGTCAAAACTCGCCACTCGGGGTTTTATTGTCTTTTTTCTCTGCCTGGTAAATTTCTTAAATATTTATTACTAAAGTAGTATTCTGGATTCCAGTATCAAGTACTGGAATGACAAAAAAGGAGGCACTTGAATGACACCATTGTTGGCTGGCAAAACGGTACCTTTAATTTGTCCTATTACCATTGGGATTTGGTATGAGAGATCTATTTTTTGATAGCAAACGTATTGCTTTTCAGAAAAATATTAATAGCATTAAACAAGACTCTGATATTAGTTTTGACTACCTCAGTTCTTCTGTCAGATTAAGTTTTATCTAGCACAATAAATACGATGTTTAATTTTCCAAACACACGGTTAAGGCGTAGGCGCTCAAGTAAATGGATTCGCAATTTAACAAGTGAAAGTATTTTATCAGTAAACGACTTGATTTTTCCCCTGTTCGTTCATGATAGAGAAGAAACAACTGAACCAATTCCTGGCTTACCTGACATAAAATGTTACTCAATAGATGGGTTGGTTTCCATAGCTCAGGAAGCTGAGGATTTAGGAATTAATGCTATTGCAATTTTCCCTGTAGTTGACAGTAAATTGAAATCTGAAAATGCTGAGGAAGCGTACAATCTGGACAATTTAATCTGCAAGACAATTCGTGCTGTAAAATTAAAGGTGCCGGGCATTGGCATTATCGCAGACGTTGCACTTGATCCATACACCACTCATGGTCATGATGGCATTTTAAAAAGCAATCAGATAGACGTGGAAAACGATGAAACTGTGTCAGTGTTGCTAAAGCAAGCACTTGCTTTAGCAAAAGCAGGATGTGATATAGTTGCTCCTTCTGATATGATGGATGGTAGAATAGGGAAAATAAGAAGAGCATTGGATAATAATGGCTTTCAAGATGTATCAATACTATCTTATGCAGTGAAATATTGCTCCGGCTTCTATGCACCATTCAGACAAGTTGTTGGTTCATGTGTACCATCCAGTTCTATTGATAAAAGTGGTTATCAAATGGATTACAGAAATGCAAGAGAGGCAATTTGCGAAATCGAAATGGATATAAACGAAGGTGCAGATTTTGTTATGATAAAACCAGGTATGCCGTACTTGGATGTAATCAAAACAGCAAATGATAAGTTTAATTTTCCGATTTTTGCCTACCAAGTAAGTGGTGAGTACGCAATGATAAAGGCTGCAACAAACAATGGCTGGCTGGATTATGACAAAGTAATTTATGAGTCTTTAATTAGCTTTAAACGCGCAGGTGCAAGTGCAATATTCACTTATGCCGCACTTGATGTTGCAAAAAATTTGGTATCTATTCAGACAATGGCGTCAACTTAAGGAAAAATGTCAGCGATTGTGTATAAAATTTCTCTCTAAAATTTCTACCATTAAATTACCCAAAAGCTGCAAAAAATAGCACTTTTGTTTTTATTTTATTTCAACAAAGAAGTTTACTAGGAGGCTCTTAAGTTGACGCCATTGTCTGTTCAGAGGTATGGTTAAGATACAAGTGAAAAGACTTTAAATTTTTGCCTCAAACCACATTACACCGTATTTAGCCCATTTTTTCTAGCTCGTTCAACCATTTTCTGCCGCTTCGCTGCCATAAGGTAGTGAGTGGATGTTTTTTTGATATGCTAAAATCCAAGAAAGTTAGTTTTTGTGCTATAATGGTCCTTTATTGAAAATAGCGTTGATGGATATCACTACTGGTTTATTAGGGGATATTAGTAATTTAATAGATAGAGCAAAGAATCATCTCTCCACGCAGTTCAATTCTACTTTAGTGTTATTAAATTGGGAAATTGGCTTTAGAATAGACCAAGAAATCTTAAAACACAAACGTGCAGACTATGGCAAACGAATCATCCCCCAACTTGCAAAAGAACTTCAGATTAAATATGGACGTGGATTTGATAGAGCTTCATTATTTCGGATGGTGCAATTCTCCAAGCTCTTTCCTGATCAAGAAATTGTCGCGACACTGTCACAACAATTGAGTTGGTCACATTTTGTAGAAATTATTGCAATCTCTGATGACTTGAAGCGCAGCTACTATTTAGAAATGTGTCGTATTGAAAGATGGAGTGTTAGAACATTACGCAGTAAAATCGATACTATGTTGTATGAACGTACAGCATTAGCAAAAAAGCCTGAGGACTTTATAAAACAAAGCATCAAACAGTTACGTGAAGAAAATACGCTAGCACCTGAATTTATTTTTCACGATCCATACTTTCTTAACTTTGTGGAATTGCCATCAAGTCATAGTGAGACTGATCTAGAAAATACGATTTTGGATGAATTGATAAAATTTTTACAAGAGTTTGGCAACGATTTTTGTTTTGTGACACGTCAAAAAAGGATGAGCACTAAAGCAACTGATAGGTATTTAGACCTGCTATTTTTTCATAGAGGATTAAGGCGTCTTATTGCAATAGAACTAAAAATCGGTCGGTTTGAACCAGCCTATAAAGGACAAATGGAATGGTACTTGAATTGGTTAGATAAAAATGAACGAAAACCAGATGAAGAAAAACCTCTAGGGATTATTTTATGTGCCGATAAGGATCAAGAAGATATAGAATACCTGGAGCTTGAGGGGTCTAATATTCACGTTGCGCAATATTTAACACAGCTACCCCCTAAGAAAATCCTTGAGGAGAAGTTGAGAAAAGCTATCTCTATAGCTCGTGAAAAATATGAACGGCTCCAAGAAAAGTCAAGAAAATGATTAGTAACACAAAAGGCAAGTCAGCAGAGCAGTTGAATAGCAAAATTGTTAGAATGAGATGGCGGTGTAGTGTGGTTTGAGGCTAAAGTTTAAAGTCTTTTTGCTTGTATCTTAACCACACCTCTGCGTCTATTCTTTGTTATTCAAGTGTTTAAGAACAGCTTTTGCTAATTCTTTACTAATCCTAGCTACACTTTGAATTTCAGCCAGGGAAGCTTTGCTTATGTTTTCCACTGAACCAAAATGAGACATCAATGCATTTTTTCTTTTGTTACCAATGCCAGTTATTTTACTTAACGGTGAAACGAAAAGCTGTTTATCGCGCTTTTTTCTATGTGAAGCGACTGCAAAACGATGAGCCTCATTACGCAGTGATTGTAAATAAAGCATGACTTTGCTGTCATTTGCTAGAGTAAACTCTTCTCTGCCCGGCATGTAAAATCTCTCATTTCCTGCGTTGCGATAGGGGCCCTTTGCCATGCAAGCAAAAGGAACATTTATATTCAATATTTCTAATACATTTTTTACTATGGAAACATGCCCAGGCCCGCCATCAATCAATAGAAAATCAGGAATTATGTCCTTTATCTTGCCAGAGAAACGTCTGGTTAGCACTTCTCTCATCATTTTATAGTCATCACCTGAAATTTCTTCTTTTATAGTAAATTTTCTGTATTCACTTTTTAAAAAACCTTCCTGCCCTGCAACAATCATCACGCCAACTTGTTGATTTCCAGATATGTGGCTATTATCATAAACCTCGATACGTTTTGGAACATTTGTTAACAAGAAAACTTTGCCAAGCCCTTCAAGTTTTTCCAGGCTGTTTTTATAATCAGTAAGCTTCTGCTCCAAGCTATGCTGAGAATTATCATAAACGAATTTCAACAAACTATGTTCTTTTTTATTTTTTGCATGCAAAACTTTTATTGGTTTTTGAGTAACGTTACGTAGTGCCTGCTCAACGATTTCCTTACCTGTAACAAAACCAGGAACATAAATTTGTGCTGGAGGTATGTTAGCTGAATTATACAAATTGATCAGAAAGGTGGATAAAATTTCATCATCTGGATGATCATTGCAGTTCTCGACAAAGTAAGGAGTACTTCCATAGTTGTCTTTATTTCTGAATGATAACACACCAATGCATGCCAGATCCTCTTCACGTACAATGCTGAAAAAGTCTGCATCTTTTTCAAAAGAAAAATCCGTTCGCTGCATTTGAATTTGCTCAAGAAATTTTATCCGATCTCTATATACAGCAGCAAGCTCATAATTTTCCTCACTGCTGCACTTTATCATTGTGGAAAGTAATTGTTCTTTTACTTCCTTATTTCTTCCAAGCAATGTATCTCGCGCTTGTTTTACTGATTGGCAGTAGTCACCTTTCGTGATTTTGTTTACGCACGGTGCTGAGCAGCGCTTAACTTGATACTCAAGACATGGTCTTTTTGTTGAGGAAAAATATCGATCTGAACATACTCTCAAAAGGAAAGCTTTTTGCAATGACAATATAGTCTGCTTAACAGCATCGGCAGATGGAAAGGGACCATAATAGTGAAACTCATCCTTTTTAAATTTGCCTCTGTATCGTGCTATTCTTGGGTAATCGTGTTTGGAAATTGTTATATAAGGATAAGATTTTCCATCCTTGAGCACAATATTATAAGGTGGCTTCAATGATTTTATTAACTGCGCCTCAAGAAGCAGTGCATCCACTTCATTTTTAGTTAGAAAGGTCTCAATTCTAACAACCTGTGAGAGCATAACTTTGATTCGCTCAGAAAGGCTTTCGAATCGAAGGTAGTTAGATAACCTCGATTTTAAGTTTTTTGCTTTTCCAACGTATAAAACCTTATCCTTCTCTCCTATCATCTTATACACGCCACAAGACTGTGGAGACGATTTGATTCGCTCTTTTATTACCTGATTATCTATGACATAGCCCATTGTTTGACTTGTATGAGGCTAAAACGTGCTACTAAATGAAAAATGGAAACAACACTCGCAAGCAAAGACAACCTATTTTTTCTCAGCTTATCAGAATCGCAGTTGATTTTTACACTGTCCATAAATTGGTTGATAAATGGAGCAAAACCAGTAAGTTCATCAAGTGCTGTATTGAAGTAACCATTTTTTATTGCTTGTTTAATGTTTTTACAAACAGCTACAGCACAATTTGATAGTGCTATTTCTTCACTATCAATCAAAAACTTCTTATTATAAGATGCACCGTAAGTAGTATTGTCATTTTTTTCTGCTTTATTGACTATGTTACTGACCCTTTTATAAGTGCTCAGAACCTGTTCACCTTCAGGCGTACTAAGATAATGGTCTAATACAACAGTTTGTTTTTCTGCTGTCAGCAGATCATTAATATCAGTTCTATATAATATTGAACCTACAATATCTTGCTTTATACCTCTATTTTTTAGAATAACCTTGAATCTTTCCAGGAAGAATTTAAGCACTAGTTCTGAAATTTTTTCCTTGCTCGGCTTATTGGATTGACCAAACGATGTTGCATTCTCAGTAAATGTAAGTTTTGAATATAAAGATACTGACTTATCTATCAATAGCTTAACTGGAACATGCAAATTATTTTCAAGTATTGTTCTAATCACACCAATTGTCATTCTTCGCAGACCAAACTGATCATATGAGCCTGAGATCTTTTCACCTGCTGCAATCAAACCAACTAAACTATCTACTTTATCAGCAATGGCCACAGCAATTGCAGCAGGAGACTTAGGACCTTCTTGCTCTGATCCGATTGGCTTATAATGCTCAGTTATAGCTTCCACTATTTCTTCATCCTCTCGAAAGTAAGAAGCATAATACCCACCCATTGTTCCTTGCAACTCTGGAAACTCTTTTACTATTGATGTTGCAAGATCTGCCTTTGCTAAATATGCAGCACGCTCAACTTTAATTAGTGAAGCACGCGGAACATATATGGCTATATATTTCGATAGAGCTATAATGCGCTTTACTTTTTCTCCAACGCTACCAAGAGAAGCATGAAACAATATCGAATCTAATTTCTTGACATAATAATCCAGATTTTCCTTTTTATCCTGAGATATCAAAAACTGGGCATCAGCAAGACGTGCTTCCAATATTCTTTCATGCCCCTTGACAACTTCATCATTGTTAACGTTGACAACAGTGACAAAGTGCGAAATTCTTTGCCCATTACTTAAAGCAAGGTATTTTTGCTGTGTATTGATTATGCTAAGAACTACTTCCTTCGGTAATCCAGATGACTTTTCTTGATTCACTTTGCCAAACAGCACAATCGGCCATTCTATAAGCCCCGTTAATTCATTCAGTAAATAATCATTTTCTTCGAGTTGTAAACTCTGCTCTTTTGTGAATTTATCGATCTGGTCCAGTATAAATTGTTTTCTTTTATCTGGCTGGAGAATGACATTGTTTTTTTCTAGCAATTCGAAGTAGTCTTTAGGTGTTTCAGCAGTGAGCGCTATACCGCTTGAGAGAAACCTATGGCCATATGTTACGTTGCGCGCTGTGACTCCTGCAAAAGACACAGGTATTATCTCATCATTTAAAATGCATAGAATGTTTTTAATTGGCCTAACCCACCTTT
This sequence comes from Rickettsiales bacterium, assembly GCA_031266615.1. GTDB lineage: Bacteria > Pseudomonadota > Alphaproteobacteria > Rickettsiales > Anaplasmataceae > Wolbachia. The sequence goes on along the minus strand of JAISAR010000062.1, from coordinate 5,143 downwards.
CTTTTCCTTCACTCCACCTCATGCTTTTTGGCCAAGAGAAATTTTTCAACATCTCCTCTAGTTGATTTTTGAGAAACTCTTGAACATTAAATGAGCAAACATCTTTTTTAATGAAGTAAAAGTCTCCATTACCTACCTTGCGAACGAATAAATCTGTCTCACTTTTTCCATTTTTCCTTAAAAAACCTTCAACGGCACTTTTTGGTGCGTTAACATTTGGTCCTTTAACTTCGTCATTAGAATCCTTGAGTCCAGAAATGCTTATATTATCAACAAAAAGAGTAATGCGGCGTGCCGTTATAAAAACCTCTATAGACGCAAATTTCACATTGTTTTTGTTGAAAGCATTAGCAACATAACTCTTAACTTGAGCTGCAGCTGAATTTTGCATTCTCGGTGGTATTTCTTCTGAAAGGCATTCAAATAATAATTGTGACGACATATGTTACTTACTCATATATAACTCACAGCATTTTTTTGTCAGCTCTCTAACTCTACCAATATACACTGTACGCTCATTCACACCAAGCACACCTCTTGCATCAAGCAGATTAAGTAGGTGGCTAGTTTTAACGCATTGGTCATAAGCTGCTACTGGTAATTCTTTTCCAATAAGAAATTTACATAGTCTTTCTGTGTCCTCAAACTGCTGCTGTACTACTTTAGTATCATAATAATCAAGCGCAAGGTGAGAAAATTCATATTCTCTTTGTTTAAAAATATCTCCATAAGTTACGCCGCTGTCGTTCCAAATTATATCGTAAACATTATCCACACCCTGTATGCACATTGCTAGGCGCTCCAACCCATACGCCACCTCACCAGGAATTATTTTGCAGTCAATACCTCCTACTTGCTGTATATAAGTAAGTTGTGTTACTTCCATCCCGTTGCATGTAACTTCCCACCCAAGCCCTGATGCACCAACACTTGGGTTTTCCCAATCATCTTCAATAAATTTAATATCATACTTCTCAGTGGATATGCCAAGAGCCTTTAAGCTACTTAAGTAAACATCCTGCAAATTATTACCAGAAGGTTTGATTATCACTTGGTATTGATGGTGTTGATATAAGCGATTAGGGTTATCACCATAGCGTCCATCTGCTGGCCTAATTACTGGTTGTAGATACGCAATCTTTGTTGGTTTTGCATCAATTGCTGACATGATTGTTGCAGGATGCAACGTTCCAGCCCCAACTTCGGATGTGTACGGATGAAGTATAGTACATCCCTCATCAGCCCAAAAATCTTGCAATCTCTTTATTATGCTTTGTAGGTTCACGTAAACTGCACACTTTTTATACTGAATATATAAGCAAATAGGTACTATTCAATATTTATTTTTTTTATAGTGTTATGCAAGTAGTCACTTAAGACTACTGAATTTTCTTTCACATATTGAATTATGCTCTTGTTTAGGACAATTGCGTTATGCATAGTTAAATCGCAGAATATAAATGCAGTCAAATACAACAAAATTACTGCATAAAACGTATGGAAAATCCCCTCAAATGTAATTGATATTGCATTGTTATAACTGAGCTGTATCGAACTTATTGGCCAAGGTTTTATCACTTCCACAATATTAAAAAATGCATAAGGTATAATAAAGAAAAAGAACAAGTGCATGAAATCATTAAACCAAAACGGACATTGAAGTATCTGCTTACATATGCTTCCATAGAGTTTACTTACAGAATGATAAATTGACATTATTGCTGGCATTGAAAGCGCAACAGTCAGCACTTGCCCTGACGCTATTTGTATTACTATATTCTCACCACTGTTTGCTGAAGGGTCTTGAGTATGAAAAATGGATATTCCAACTAATTGTAGTACTAACATAACTATTGCCAACTTCACAAAAATAGCAGCCACAACTACGCCCGAATTTGGCATTTTGTATAGTATAAAATCTCCTCCGTATATGAGAACCAATATGATATCGGTAACAAATAATATTAAAAAAGAAGACCAATAGTTCTGCCAACCTGGTAAGTACCCTATTCCTAAAAAAGAGCCCACTATTTTAGCAGGAAAAACTTTACCCAATGTCTTTTCCAAAGTTGCCCAAAAAATCTCCATATCTCAAGTAATATTTAGCTAATAGAGTTATACTTTATTGTAACAGACTTATCAATAGTTCAAGACAAATAAAGCAAGCATATACAAAATCTTTCCATTGAGAAGAATGCTACTTTAGCTAAAACATGTTTTTAAGTTTTTGCCAAAACCCTGGTTTATTATCATTAACCTTTGTGAATGCTATATTTAAACTATATTGCGGATCACTTGGCGCATCATGTCTAATGTTAAGTGTTGAAGTTTTATTATGATAAGCACAAACATTGTCATATGATAACTCCGTTGTGTGGCACTTTATATGCTCTTGCTTATCATACACTAGATCATCTGATTTTCCTCCTAGTTCTGCAAATTCAGCTTTTTTCTGACAGTCTTTTATTTTTATTAAATCCTTATCCAGTGATATTGAAACAGGCAACATATTCCCAGCATATTCTTTAGCTAAAAGTTCACTTTGAGGGTACATTTTTATCTCCCTACCATAATGCGAGTCCATAAAATTGTCAGCGTAGAACTTATCTCCGGCATGTATGCACTCATCAGTTGCATAAGGTACACCGTTGTAACTGCATTGAACTTTATAGTCTCCTGCTCCGTTATTATGAAAAAAATCATGAATGGTAGTGTAACTACCAGCAGCATCGTTTATATAATCCATCGCCTAATTCCTAAAACCTTTAACTTATTATAGCATGCGCAATTACATCAATCAACTAGAAAACTTCTTTCCACTACTTTTCAGCAAGTACCTAGGGAGCATATTGATAAGATTGTGACTTTCGTGTCTCCCAGTTTTTTACATACTGCTGAACTAATTCAGGATATTCTTTAACAATTAATAGATTTTCAGCATTTCCTTTTTTGGCTGTTTTACTAAGGTTAAATGACCCTGTGATGACTTTTTGATTATCTACAATTATTACCTTATTATGGGCGATTTTTGGCTTATCATCAATCCAAACTGGTATTCCACTTGCAAACAATTCATTTATAACACTATATTTCGAGTAAAGTTGCGATTTATCTAAAATGACTTTAACATCAACGCCACGCTCCTTAGCATTAATCAAGGCATTTGCAATCGCTTTAAGAGTAAATGTATATTCTTGAACTAAGATGGATTCTTTGGACTGGTCTATCTCGCTGATTATCGGTACAGCACAGTCTTCTTCAGGCGAGAAGCAAACTGTAGCTTTTGGGCAGGGCGAAGATATAGGACCTGCATAGTAATACAGAGAAAAACACAACAACAAAAGCAAAAGGTATAAAAACCTCACAACCCACACCTGAACGTATGGTGATAGGCTACATCATAGTTTAATCATCTGTCAATAGACCCCTCGCACATCAAACCAGCTTTGGCATGTGCACCTTGACAAATCTCACCTAAAAAGGACACATTTTAAACTTCTTTGTTGAAATAAAATAGAAGCAAAAGTGCTTGTTTCTTGCAGCTTTTGGGTAATTTAATGGTAAAAGTTTTAGGGAGAAATTTTGTACAATAGTCGCTGACATTTTTCCTTAAGTTGACGCCATTGAGCGTGCAGTTTCACTTTTCCTTGTAAAATATTTCAGCTCTAATACCTTACGTTATGAAGATACAAACTAATATTATCAAAATCAGCATGTTTACGATTATTTAATAACGTGCTTTTATACTAATCGGTAAAATATTAGGTGGGGCGTATGGATACTAAAATAAGTTATGCAAGGTTTACAAGACGCATTTTAGCAGAAGTACTTGATTTTCTCATGTTTTCCCCTCATCTTATCTGTGGCGTATTCATCTATATATTACTGTATGATAAAGATTTTTTTCAGGAAGCTGAACAATTAGCAACAAAAATACCATTTGTAGTTTATATAGCGACCACAACATTAGTACTAACAGTGTTTAAAATATTAATGGTAACAAAACTTGGTGGTACTCCAGGAAAACTATTGTGTGGCATGTATATTAAAGACGCAAGTACACTTAAGAATGTTACTCTAGTCCAAGCAGCAATAAAATGTATTTCTAAGGGAGGCCTCTGGATTATTTTTCGCTTTCTGCTTTATTCGCAACATTACGATTATGCTTATTTATGTCTTTTAATTGTGCTAATTTTAGTTTTATTTGCAATATTTGACCAACGCAAACAGACTTTTTATGATAAATTTGCAAAAACAGTAGTGATAGATTATAAACCTAGTTAATACTTCTTTTTATAGGTAGTACATGGATAAAAAAGTAAACTACTCAACAATGACAAGGCGTACTCTAGCATTCATAGTTGATTGTATTTTACTTATTGTAATACCGTTTGTTTTGGTAGCGGTAGGTTTCTCACTCACACACGCAATAAAGGGGGTCATGGGGGCAATAATTGTAATCACCACGATTGTATTTTCTTTATTTTTGATGATACCATGTGTATTTCACATATTCATGCTAGTAAAATTTGGCGGCACTCCAGGACACTTGTTATTTAGCATGAGTGTGAGAGACAAAGATACACTTGAGCAGATCACTCTAATACAAGCAATAAAAAGGACTATCGCTTTTTTCATAATTTACTGTATACCACTTTGCAATCCTATTTTATTCTTAGCTATACTAATCTTAGTTTTAGTATGTGCAGTAGATGATAAACATAGACAAGCTTTTCATGATAAAATTGCAAATACGGTAGTGATAGACTACAAACCCAGTTGATGTTTTCCTTTAAGCCTGCAATTAATGGCGTTATGCAAGCAGCCCCTATGATGCCATTCCACACCCTCTTTTCTTGTCACCCAGGTAGCCAGTAGGGTGTTATCCAAGTAATCCCTTCTCTTGTCATCCCAGTACTTGATACTGGGATCCAGGATACTGCTTTAGTAATAAATATTTAAAAAATTTACCAAACGAGAAAAAAAACAAAAGAAGCCCTGGTCGATATTTATTTTCAGTATTGGCGTTTTTTTAAGTCTTAAACGCTGCAATTTAGCGACTTTTAAACTGCAACAGACCCTTAGCTTAAGTGCTAAGAAACTTACTAAGCAGAAAAAAAGACAAAAGAATCCCGTATTAGAT
>JAISAR010000002.1 GCA_031266615.1 Rickettsiales bacterium | reverse complement strand
AGAAGATTGCTACATCATTCGCTAATCTGTTTTCTCCTTTAAGATTAGGTGAATACCGTATTCCTCCTACAAGCCTATCACTTGCTTTATTAGCGTAGTTTCTTCGGAAATACCTCTGCTCTAAGCTAAATGCTAGTGCACCATTGAATAGAGAGTACCTAATACAAGAGCTTATAAAAATGCTGGGTCCTAACGTATCTATGATGAGGTACTTAGTAGAGCACGCAGACGTGCTACTGCAGGAACCAACGTTGCACTACATGTCAGATCTAAATCTGACATCCTATCTGTCAGGGATATTTCAGGGATCAAACTCAGAGATACTGAAGAACGCAGACGTGTCAAACCTGTCAGAGCGTGAATGCAAAGAAGCACTTGATGTTCTGGACCGGTACAAAGATAGAATGATCAGTAGAGCCGACGTAAATATTGACATATTAATAGAGTTAAACAGACAAAAGAGGAAAAATGAGCCCCATACCACTCCTTCTTACGGTATTTAACTCAATTAAAGCTAGAATACGTAGCCTACTCCTACTTTAATAACGTGCCCTCTGTATTTGAAATCATCTAATTTTGATTTGAATAAATAGTTATACTCTAGGTTAGTAAAAGAATGCTTAGAGCAATCAAGTTTCAGCCCACATCCAATAACTGGATTAATTTTCCCTCTCCTTTCTTTTTGTATGCTTTCATGATCAATAGAGGTTGCACAGTGTTTGATATATTGTATACCACCTGTTAGATATATAGTGGCCTCAGATGTAACTCTGAATCCAATCCTAGGCATTGCCCCAACATGAAATTGGGGTTTAATGTTAACTTCTGCATCATTATTGTCAATATTTACTGACATTGTAGCATCTCTGATTTCAGCTTTAGATTTGCTCCGACCAAATAAATTTCCGAATATAAAATTAATACCAATAATTCCAGAATCGAACTTATGTTCATATCCCAAAACACCTTCAGCTAAGATACCTGAATTTTTACAGACGTATTTTATTCCTACAAATTTTGGTATTGGAACTTTCACTTTTGATTCAATATCTTCTATATTTTTTTTAAACTCAATATCTTGTTCTGACGCAATACCCTGCTCTTCTTTTGAAGCAAAGTATTCTTTAAAAGTCTTAAGGTTTTCTGGTGAAGTTAAGTTTTCGAACGAGTACGCAAAGTATTTGTTCCAACCGAATCCAGTATTAGCTCCAATGTAAAATCCAGAATCAGTTGCTTCTGCGTCACCACGCAATATGACACCAGCTACAGTACAAGTAGCAATATTCAACAACATTTTCTTTGTAATTGTGTTCATTTATTTCTAAATCTCCTATAATGCACTCAACACTCAACTATAATTGCATGGTTCAATTTTGTAAATATTATTTTTTCATGGACTTTGGAATTCATCTAAAATACACTTGCTTCTTGGCGGGTACTGTTTAAATCATTGTTTGAACGACTTTTAATTGTTTCTAAATTCCCATAGTGCTCGCCTGTATTTTTTCTTGACATAACCAATTAGTTATAGATGTTGGAACTAATTTAAAATATACTGATTTCTTGGCGGGTACTGTTTAAATCAAGTTTAGATGGTAAATTCTTCTAAATTCTCATAGTACTCGCCTGTATTTTTTTTTCTTGACACTATCAATTAATTGGTGTACACTGGCTTAGAATTTACCATTAGGAGACTTGGTTTATGAAAAATCAAAACCAAACACCCTCTTTAGAGAAAGAGGAACAAGCAACTAAAAAACAAACTACCTCTAGTTACTCAGAACAGCTTGATAGAAAATTAGAGAGAGAGCAAACAATAAAAGAGCTTGAGAGGATTCTTGAGAAAGCTTTTGACTCTTTCAAATCTACTATACAGTACTTAAAAGATACTACAGACATGATAGATCATGAATGTGAAAAGATACTTCATAGTAGTGGCAACATAAGATCTGCTCAACTCCGTATAGCTGGTAAAATTTCTGAGCAATTAGAAAAAGATTTTAAAGCAACAGTCGACTTATGCCGCAATTATGTAATATCTTCTCAACAAGATTCTGAGTAGGGAGGTATGAAATATGGCAAAAGTTATAAACTTATGGGAGGAGTGTGCGCGTAGAACTGGGTATAATAATCCAGCATTTGTGCCTGTAGAAGAGCCTTCCGAGAAAGAAAAACAAGAGTTTTACAAATACATGGAGCAGATGGAATGTATTGAACAACATTCAAAAATAATGAAATATATGTACAATTCGATGGACCTCTTAATTAGAGAAGTAAACTATCTGAAGTCAGAGGTTGAAGCATTAAGAAAAAAGGAGTTAAGTAATGGCTAAAATAACACCATCAACAATACGTAAAGATATGGAGTCTTTGTTGAAAAATCTTGCAAAAGTCATAAAAGAAACAGAAGAGTTAATAGATAAACATAAGGAGTTTCTTAAGGCATATAAGAAAGAAGGAGGCATAATGTTTATCTAGCTAAGGTTGTTAAGAAAAAAAGGAGACATAATCATCATGAATGACATTGAAGTGACTGCTACTAGTGATAAACAGAGAATAGTAGCAACTATACAAACCCCTTCGGATTGGGTTAAATCCGAACAATTTAAAACTAAACTTAAAGAGCTAAGCTTATTCAAGAACACATATGATCTTCATTCGTTCATTGGTAATGTACATTTGGCATTAATTAGCAACCCAAAGTTAAATGAGTGTTCACTTACATCGTTTATAGATGTTATCTTGAAAATTGCTCATTATAAATTGCCCATAGGCTTCGACTACGTTCATTTAATCCCATATAGGTATAGTGGTGAGCCCAAACCAAGATGTACTCTCCAGCTCTCTTATAAGGGCATTGTGATGCTATTAGCAAGAGCACATGTGTTTATATCAGCTTCATGTGTGTATTCAGATGATAAATTTGATTACAGTGAGGGAACTGATCCTTTCATTAATCACATCAGGTCTCTGGACGCTAGAAGAAACAATAAAGACAACACTTTTAAATGTGTATATGCAATTGCTAGGTACAATGACATAAAATTCATTGAAATCATGGGGTATGATGAAATTGAATTTATCAAGCAGCAAGCAACGAAATACAAAGTATCTGATTGTTGGAAAAACTATCCAGATGAAATGGCTAAGAAAACAGTAATTAAACGTTTAGCTAAAATCCTACCTGTTGAAGTTGATTTGAAAGAAGAATGGGAATACGAGCCTATTGAGCCAAATGATAGCACTGAGAATAAACCAGAAATAAGCACTACAATAGAGTAATAGCGTTTATAGAAGTGGAGAAAATCCACTTCTGTAAGTTTATGGCGTAATATCTTTTTTATCTTTTAAATTATTTTCTTTTTTTTTATCTGTATCTGAAAATTTTGAAACATAATTATCGACCCTTTCAGTGTATTTCTCAAATTTAAAAAATTCATCAATTAATTGTCGCCTTTGTTCAGCATCTATATGAGCATAATTCAAAATTTCTTCAATCCCACCGATTAATCTTAGGCTTTCCATAATCAATTCATATGCTTTCTCACCTGGAGGCATTATATCAGTCGTGCTAATCTCACGAAGATTTTGTGAAGCAATCTTGATATCTGCTATAAGTCGTTTTTTCTCTTCATCATCTCTAATTAGAAGGATTTGCTCTAATGTTTTTTTGCTCTCTGTAACTGTTGCATTTAAATAGTGGTGAAATGCTCTATGTTTAATTCTAATTAATTTTCTGTAAAGTGCATTTAAATTTTCTAGAGAAACGTCACCTATATTTTCTTTTAATAATTCATTTTTTTCTTCTAGTAACTCATCAGCTTCTTTGTGAGATCCATTTTGCATTTTAAAATACTCCAAAGAGAATTTAGTATGAGCAGTTTAGTATATTAAATAGTAAAATAAAAAGAGCTTTTTTAGTGAGATTACCTTATGAAATACAAAATTGAGAAAAAAAGATTGTTACTTTGGAGCGCTTTGTTAGGCGGACTAATCTTATTTGGGCTTGCATTAGATAGCAACACTAAAGTAAAAAACGAAGATGAAAAAATAGTTGAAAGTACAAAGTACTAGCTATCAAAGATATGTACAGGATTAGCAGACTCTTCTGCTCCTTCTGATACAAAATTAATATTAATGTCCTTAATATCTTCTGTTTTGTTAATAGGTGGACTCATATATTCTTCTAGAAGCTTTATAAAAGCTGCAGGGAAGTTGATTTTTTCGTTCTTCATTACAAGTTCATAAACGTAATCATACATTCCTCTAACCTTATTAACCCCTACTTTTTGATACATCGCTAATAAATGTGGATTGTCTACCCAATATTGTTGTAACTCAGGAGCATTACATGAGTAGTTAGCAAGTGTTCCAGTTGGGTGATCCATATGTTTTTTAAAATCTTCTAATTGCTTTTTTATGTTTCCTTCATTTTCCATTGTAATTATCTCCATGTTCTTTATTATCATTCGTAACAATATTGTTTGATTTTAAAAAATTTCCTTTGAGAACACTACATAAAATACACGTACGACGAAAAGTATCGTTTCTATTTACTAGTAAGTGTCCCAATATTGTTGTTGTAGCAGCTCGTAGTGCTGGTAAAACTATTGGGGCTGTGCAATCTCGTCTTTATAAGCTACTAATTCCTAAACCGAATAATACAGCAATATGGAAAACACCAGAAGTTGCATGGTTCAGTTCTACAATACAACAAGCTCATAGTACCGTTGAAACTGCTATGAACGATTTCCTAAAAGTTCTGCCTCCAACTAAATGGAGCTACCACGGACTTGAACATGTATACAAAATCAATGTAGGAAAAGATGATAACTATAATAAAGATATTAGAAAGTTTTGCCTGTTTTCATATGAAAACCAGGAGTTTAAGCGCGGCTATCACCCCTCCCATATAGTGTTAGATGAAGCTGGCAATATGCCAGATCATTTGTTTGATGCAATTATCTATCCAATGCTAGAACCAGGATTACCTGTTGGAAGTCAAAGTATGCTTGTTATAGGAACTGCTAATGGTAAGAATAAGTTCTATGAGTTATGGGAACGCGGAGGGAAAATATTCAGAGGAGGTAAACTTGTAAATGGAGAAAAGTGGAATCACTGGGAATCATATATGATTAAAGCAAGTGACTATCCTGAATTATATACAAAAGAATATATAGAAAATGCCAAGAAAACTATGACTCAAGCCATGTTTTCACAAGAACTAGAATGTAATTTTGACGCAAGTAATTTGGTAGGAAGTGTTTTTGGTGATGTAATTAATAAATATACACGTAAGAACATCAAAGAAGAATATGGCTATGATACCTCGAAACTGGTATATACAGCATGGGATTTAGGTCATACAAATCAAACTGTCATTTGGTTTTTCCAAGTATGTGGGAAAACTCCAACTTTTATTGACTATCTAGAAGGGACTGAACATGACAAAAAATACTACGCATCTGAGTTAAAAAAATTGCCATATGTGTATGACACTATGTTCCTACCACATGATGCAGATCATCATACTTTTCAAGATGAGTATTCCGTTGCAGAATCTTTCGAGCGTTTAGGGTTTCACACGCAAGTATTAAAAGGTTCAGAAGTGAAAACTGGAATTAGAGATGGTATAGATGCAGCGAGAGATTTATTAAAAATAGCTAAATTCCACCCAAGATGTGAACCTGGTATCGATCATTTAATGCAGTATGTATATGAAATAGACAACAAAACAGGTATTCAAAGCCTAAAACCTAAACATACAATACATTCGAATGCAGCAGATGGATTTAGATATGCAGCTATTTCCGAGCCTTTCTGGGATACAACTAGTAATTTATATAATATAGTTATGCCAGAAGATTACAACGTAATTGCTAGTATATAAATGACAGATGATATAGTAATATAATTGCGTAATGTGGTTGCTGATTTTTGGGATCTGGAATAATGAGCGGTAGAGGATCTTATGAAGATAAACATATTGTGGGGGTACAAAAGAGTTGGGCTGCAAGGCACAGGTCATTATTAAGACCCCACACTCTATATACCGCACCTGAGGAGCTCAATACCGCACCTGAGGAGCTCAATAATTTTAGAAGCCGGAACACGCCTCCGCTTGTACCGCCTCCAACTCAAACTCCATGGCATGAGGCAACTGGATCTCATTTTGTATTTCCTACTGATACTCATCTACATCCACCTAGACCTGAATCTGAAGATGCAAATGAGCTTTATAATCAATTGTCTGAATCCATAAATTCAACAATAGAACCTGAATCTCCATTCCCAAATCCAACACTACCATTTTCAGGGGCAGGAACAGTAATTTTACCCCCTCCACCGTCACATCCACCACCACCTCCACAACAATCTAATTCAACTACGTCTAGTGATTTTGGGTCTGTATCTCCACCCCCGTCACATACTCCATCTTCGTTTGATCATTTTGATGTAAATTCACCATCACAATTTTCACCTCCAGAACCTAAAGCTGTACAAGCTAAGAGTGGTTTTAATATATTTAGTGGTGTATCTGGTAAAATATCTAATTTGTTCAATAAATCTTCTAGTACAAAACAACAGCAAAATAATCGTCCAATTGTTACACGTCATTTTTCGCCAACTATTGAGCCAAATTCAGAGGCACCTATTTTATTGACTACCTGGAAGGAACGCATGAGAAAAGCTGCGAGCGTACCTCCTAATAATATTAATCTGGGTTCTAAGCCTTATTTGAGTGTAAATTCTTCTAACTCGTATTATGCGCAGCTAGAGAATATATCTAATAATTTACGCGATCCTCAAAATGATTTTCCTAAATTGCACTATCTACGAAAAAATCTTGAAGATGCGAACATTGTGTTTGGAAATAGGGTGGGACTAAATCCTCATACGATTGATGGAGAACGTGCTCTAATGCGAAGGTATCGTCCACAAATTCAGATAAGTACGCTACTTGGAAATAAATATAGTGAGAATGCGCAAGACGCAAGAGAGAAGTATATGAAAAAAAATAACCTTATACCGATACCTGAAAGCCCACCCTCAAGTCCAAGTCCAGTTCCATCTAGAGCCCAAGATACATCTCTAACAGATAAACAATACTCTGCCTTTCAAGCTTTACCTCTAGATAAACAATACTCTTCCTTTCAAGATTTACCTATAGAGAAACAATACTCTTTCTTTAATAGTTTACCTGAAAAGCCTTTCTCACCTAGGCTTATAAGTCCTGGTTTTGAAGAACATTTTCTAAGGCAAAATCCAAGCAAGCGAAATCTAATGTTGCCACCTTTCATTAATTCGAGAAGTACAAGTCCTGAATCTATGGGTACGCCTTCACTTAATACACCTGTGCATCTGTACAATCCAATTCCCACTTATGTGTATAAGTACAGTCCAATTCCCAGCCCATCTCCACCTGTAGTTAGCAGTAATGTATTAACTCAACTACCTCAAGCTCAACCAGTTCAACAATTATCAGGGAGTACTAATATGCCACCAAACCGGAGTAGTAGTGTGCCACCAAAGAACTCAACCCGTATGTACAACATATCATACACTCAAAAGATGAGACTAAATGCAGCACCAAAGGAACCACCAAAGGAACCACCAAAGACAGTATCAAAGACACCTCTATATAAATCAATACATGATCCAAAATACACTCCAGAGAAAGGAAACATAGGAGGAGACGTACTAGGAGGTAACCTAGTAAGATTTGATAATCAGTTGAAAAATCGAACTCCCGCTGGACAATTTTATGAATCAGGAGGGAATCAAACACACGATGCCAATGCTTTTGCTCTAAGTCTCAGGAATTCCTCACCTACAAGAAAAAAAGTTACAACTAAACCTAAACCTAAAGCTCAAGCTCAAGCTCAAGTTCAAGTTCAATCTCTATCTGATTTCCAATTTGAGCAAATAGTTCGCTCCCAGTCAGCTCCCCCATCTGCTGAGCAATATGTCTCTCAAAAGAGTGCACTAGTAAATACTCCATTAATCCAGCAACCACTAAGAAAAGCAGTAGAAATAGAGAACAATAATCCACCACAAGTAGTAACACCAGCACCACCACCATCACCAGCACCACCACCACCATATGTATTAGTACCACCTCCACCATCACATGCAGCACCACCGCTACCAGCAGGAGTAGTAGGAGGGAACAATAATCCACCACCACCAGCACCACCAACAGTAAATACACCGCCACGATCTGTGTCTACACAACCAGCATCACCAATATTAAACCCAATACCAATAAATCAGGGAAATTTGGTAGATAGAGGCACACAAGTAACACCACCGCCACCAGCACCACCAGCAGCAGCACCAGCAGGAGGAGTGAACAATAATCTACAGCCACCGCAAACATATGCACCACCAGTAGTAACACCAGCATATGTAGTACCACCACCAGCAGGAGGAGTGAACAATAATCTACAGCCACCGCGAACATATGCACCACCAGCAGCACCACCATATCAACCACCACCAGCAGCAGTAGGAAACCAACCTGTACAGGTAGTACATCCAAATAACATACAACCACCGCCAGCAGGAGGAGTAGGATACCCACCATTTCCACCAGCGCAAGTAGGAGGAGGAGGGAACTATAATCCACCAGCAGTACCCCCACCGCCACCAGGAATACTAGGAGTACAGTATCCAGGAGCTCCACACTACCCACAAGTAGGATTTGAGGCACTACACGTAGAACCCAACATCAACCAACTACCCCCAGCACCACCTCCACCGGGAGCAGCAAACAACGCATTGGCGCGTGTAAACAATAAAGATAAAGATGTTTTAAATATGAAAGAATTCTCTAAAGCTCTCTCTATAGATGCTGTAAGAGAGCAATTAACACTAATGGGAATGTATCTGTCAGGTAACAAAGAGCAGCAACAAATACAAGAAAATATTAAAAACAAAAACACAAGAGTAGGCTTGTCATATCAGGTGGCTGCATTAATGAAACAAAGTGGCAATGGATAAGGAGAATTTAGATGAGTGGTAGTATTAACCAAGATGCACTGAATCCTCTATTAACAGGAGATATTAAAAGAGGTCTTGATGAAAATAGAGAATGGGAATTGAACCAGAAATGGTTAGCTCCTGGAGAATCTCAAACAGCTGAACAAGCTATGGCAATTTCCAATGTAGCTGGTGTTACAAACCAGCAGATACTTCATAATGATGAACTTGATGGCAATAATGATGCCATGGGAGGTTCAAGTGTGGTTCAAAATATTCAACAAGGATTACAAACAGGAGCTACTGCTGGAGGAACAGTAATAGGAGGAATAGCAGGCAATCCATATATAGGGTCAGCACTTGGAGGCGCTGGAGGTTCAGCTATGTCAACAGGTCTTTCTGGCATTGGAGCTGCCAAAGCTAGTTCAGCCAACAAAAAATATATGGATAATCCGACGTTAGAAAATGAAAAAAAAGCTGCAAAGGCTGACTATTGGACTGGCAATGTAGATATGGATGTCTACAATGCCCTAATGGGTTCTGGCCCTTCTAAGTATTATGTTGACAAAGATCGCCAAGAATTATTGAGAAAACAAGTTGTAATGGGAGCAAACGACAGGGTAGTTACAAATTATGGAGGTAATATTAACTAAAATGGATGATTTTTTAGGATTAGGCTCTTTATGGAATTTTGCTCAAGACATATTTAAGCTTAACAAAGCTTCAAAGGCTATTACTGGGACAATAGAGAACAAAAAATTAGCTTTAGAAGCTGCAAGCAGATATCAAGAGCAAGCTGATGTTTTATATAATCAGGGGCTACTGAATGAAGGGATAATGTACCGAGCTGGTAGGATTGCCTTTCTAGATGCAGTACGGAACACTTATTCTGCGGTATCTGCGCAGAAAGTACTCTTTCTTAATCGCGGTATAGAGCTCGCTGGTAGCCCTCAAATGATTCTTGATGAAACTATAGCACGTGGCATGACAGAGGCACGTGAGAGGGCATTTGAGGCGGAAACAGCTGGTCTAAATGAAAGAAGTAAAGCTACAGGTCCAACACATTATGCGCAAGAGGCAAAAAGAGCTGCTCAAGCGCAAGCAAAAGGAGCAAAGGCAAGTTTGTTGGATGCCGTATTCGATACTGGAAATGTGATCAATCAGATGGTCAATAGAAACAATCCAGCTACTGCGTATTTTCAAAATTTAACAAAAACTTAATGTGGAAAAATGGGAAAGCAAATTAGTTTAGAAGTAGAGAGCACAAACGTTAAAGGCAGCGCAGGAGGCGTTCCAAGATTAGAAGCAGTTTCTCCAGCTACCAACACTATTTCTATGGGTGGGTTACTTACATATCCTGGTATTCAAGCCAAAATGAACTTGAATGATACGCAGATCGCTCAAGGTAGAAAAATACTTTCTGATAAATATAACTCTCTAGCTCGTACTTACGCAGCTAATTCTTTAATTACAATTAATGCAGATCAAGTGCAAGCGTCAACAGTGTTTTTGAAAAACAACCCGTCAGCAAATGGCTATGCACAATTTATGGCAGACTCATATAATAGCTCTTTATCTCGAGAAATGGAAAATGCTCCTGATTCTCTCACTCGAGAACTTATAGAAAGCCAAGGTAAAGTTACTATATATGATGGGGTAGAAGCTGCCAGGAAGAAGGAGCTTGCTATTAAAACAGACTATGTCCTGTCTCAAACTGAGCAGAATAGACAAGTATTTCTACAGCAGGTTTATGACAGTCCTTATAACGCTAATGCTTTAAGACTCCAATATGAGTCTTCGTTATTAGCAGTAAGAGAGTTTATTCCTGAGAAATTTGCTTCATATAGAAGGAAAGCTTTAGCAGAATTTTCATATTCGACAATGACAGGATTAATTGAATCTAATCCATCTTCAGCTCTTAAAATACTTAAAAACCAGAAAGCAGGTGGAGAATTACTTGCTGATTTAGATCAAGACGATAGGCAGAGGTTAGTTAAATATGCAGATCAAAAAATAGAAGAGATTCAAGCTAAGACTATGAGAGAGCTTTCTATTTTAGAAACAGCTCAAAACAACAAAGAGAGAAATACGTATTGGGATTATCGTTATAGAATTGAAAGTGGCGAAGGATCAAAAGCAGAAATCGAAGCTCTACCAATTAAAAATCAGTATAAAGCAGAGTTACTGCACTCATTTAGGAGTTTTGAAAAAGCTCAAGCAACAAAAGAGCAAGAAATAAACAAATGTCTTACTATGAGAAATGAAAACCAACCTAATTTAGAAACGCCAGAAAAGGTTGTAGTAGCTTCATATCAACAAGTAGTTGATGAACAAACTGCTAACAGAAAAGCAATTGCTCAGAATCCAGGTGCTGTTCTTTCTTGTTTAGAAAAAGCGAAAATTGCTATGAGTTTTCGTTCTGATAAAACTTTCGATCCATTATGCCAAGACATCATTATTGCTTTAGAAAGAGGCTCTGTAGATGAAGCTATAGATGCATCTTTAGCTATCAAACTTTTACAACAGAATGATGCGCATATCATTAAGGCATTAGATAATAGGTACTTGTGTATGGCAAGTGAAGTTGTATGGAAAGCAAATGTGCAGCAAAGTGTTCCATATAAGCAGAGAGACTTAGTGGAGAAAGCACGAGATAGCTATTTAAAATATTCAAGCAGAGAAGATATTAAGCAACGACAACTTGAGTTCAACAACGAAGGGATAAGCCAAGGCTACCTGAATCAAGTTATTGCAGGCATTAAAGATACCACTTGGTTTATTCCGAACAAAGTAGATTACGAAATTTCAACTACTGATAGTCAACTACTGAAGAGAGATGCATATAACTCTTTAAGAAATCAGTACGTCAGCGGATTAACTGGAGATTTAGCAGCTAAAGCTGCAATTGATACACTAAAAGGGGTTTGGGGACCATCTGCAATGAACGGTATAAACCGGCGTTCTATACTACCAAACCAACTTGTTCTTACAATGAATCCGCCAGAGAAAGTATACAAAATGGCTCCTGATCAAGTTGAACACCAAGCTGGTCTATTAAAACAAGATATAGCTGAATTTTGCGTAGCTAAATTGGGTGAAAAATCTCCAATTCGCCCTATCGATTTTCCAATTGCAGATAAGTCAAAAGCCCATAGTTATATCAATGGCATAGAAAAAAAAATCAATGAAAGCAAATCAACTCTTCATACTGCAAAGGAAGCAAATCATAATGTTTATGCACTTATCAACGACGAATGGGTAAAAAGAAAACTATTTTTGAAGTCACAGGTAGGAAATGAAGGACATTATTATGCGGTCTATTTTGAGGATGAAGCTAATTTTTTAGGCCCACATGTTGTAGTAGATCCTACAGGAGAGAGCGGATATGGATCTGCCTTAGATATAACATTTGATCCACTAGAGGAAGCAAACGCAAATGCCAATCAATCCTCAAAATGAGCAGAAATTACCAATAGAAAACAAGTTGGAGCCTGTACCAAACGCAGATTCAGAAGATAATGCAGAAACAATTGATCCAGCAATATTAGAATATAAACTTGCGGAAGCAGATGTAGCGGAAGCAGATGTAGATGAAGATCCATCATTTACAGATGTTCTACAAGCTTCTCTTAGAACGTACAATATGACTGTTGCTGGAGTAGTAACTTTAAAAAATGCAGCCAGCAATCTAATGGCTCAACCAGATCCAAATTTTGATAGAGAAAGAGCTGTTACCAGCATTCCAGAAAACGAAAGAGAATTCTATGCCAGTGCTAATTCTCAAGAGGAATTTGATAACATTACTTTATCGTTAATAAGGGAGAAAGAAGACAGAAAGACTTTAGAAAAAGCTGGGTTTATGCAATCTCTAATAGGAGGAGGCATAGCTATGGCTTTAGACCCCAGCATGTGGATTTCTGCAGGCATAGCAAGAGGTGTTGGAATAGCGTCTAAGACAGGTAAATTTTTAAAGGCAGCAGTAGAAGGTGGTACATTTGGAGTGGCTTATGGATCCTTAGATTATGCTACCCATAAATTGAAAAGAGCTACGGATATTATCTCAGATGCTGCAGCATTCGGTGTTATTAATGTTGCATTTGCTGGCCTTAAAAATATTGCATCTCCAATCTTTAATAAGCTGAAAGAAAAAGCTAAACAGCTGCTGAAGCCTGATACTCAATATAGGTATGAGGTCAGTCTAGGCAAGAACAAACAAATTCAATCAGAAGTCACATGGAAAGAAACGTATCGAGATGATCCTAATAATCCAGGTGAAAAAATATTAGTTTCGGTAGAAAAAGTATCTTCAGACAGGATCTTTCCAGGTAAGATGCATAAACTATTAGAAAAGCAGTATAGGTTATCGGTTATTGGGCAATGTGCCACTTCTGAATTTGAGGCAATTAATAAATTAGGTCAGGTTTTTTCAAGATCATCTTATGTTTCAGCTAATAATTTGGCTGGTATCCCAACACCTCCGTCTGCAGAAACTTTACATGCACTTAGTCATATTGATCTTATAAATTTCAAATATGCACAAGAAAGTTTTATGAAAAAGTTTTTAGATACTAATATTGCTAGACAATATAAATTAAAATCTGAAAATTTCTTCGACTTAACTTGGGAATATATTATGAACGGCAGATATAAAGTTGAAAAAATGCTGCCTACAAATTCACCAGAGATAGTACAAATAATAGAAGATTCTGCAAATTCATTTTGGAAGTTTGGGCAAAACCTTTTAGATGAAGCTTTTCAATATGACATTCTTAAAAAGCAGTACAACATTAAGAACGCACTGGACAGAAAGTTCTTAGAAAGAAAAGCAGGCGAAGATTTGGAATATGTAGAAGAAAAATATTTAACTAGAATTTATAATAAAGATGCTATAGCAAGAGATTCAGAAAATTTCAAAAAGCTCCTAACAACAGCTAATAAAATTGTATATGACGAACAAGATATATTTGTTGAGAAGATTGCAGAAGAGCAATACTTAAAAATAATGGGAAGCGACTTCATTAACCAAGATTATTTAATTCCTGATTTAGATGCTACAGCACGAGTTTCTATAGAAAAAGAACGCTCTGTTATGCTTTCATCTAATGAACTTAAAAAATATCTAATTACAAATCCAGTTATTATTGGTGAAGTTTTACATAAAAAACTAAGCGCTAATATTGCAATAAATAAAGCTTTAAAAGAGCACGGTGTTAGATCTTTAGAATCTATAAAGGACAATCTAGAGGCAGAATACAAGACTAAATTGGCAGATTTTAAACATATTCCGCCTAACAAAATAGAGCAAGAAAGTATTGCTCTTAATACAAAGTACAAGAAAGCTCTACAATTAATTGAAGATATGCCACTAATTTTAAAAGGCAAATACGACAGTAAATCACTTTTAAATAATCCTAGTTTAAAGAAGGTTTTAACTGCTACAACTAACTACAATTATTCTAGATTGCTAGGTGCTGTCACTCTTTCTTCTTTAGACGATCTAGCTATGATTATAAAGGATTGGGGGATAAAAGAATTTTGTGGTGAGTTTGCAGCTAGAATTGACTCTTTAGTTAGTAAGGACAAACGCAAAATTTTGAAATTAAGCCGAGAAGATTTGAAAGCATGTGGCGTAGCATGTCAGCATACAGCAGAGAGGATAATGTCACGTGTGAATGATCAAATCTACGATCCAATTTCTTATGAAATGGGTGGAGGCTTAAATAGGTTAGTTAGAGCTACAGAGCGTATGGGGAAAGTGCAAAATACTTTAAGCTTTATTAATATTTGGACAGACTTTATGAAGTCTATTGATGGTACAATTTATTTAAATAAAGTTACTTCAATTTTGAAAAAAGATGTTCTATCGCATGAAGACAAAGTTTGGCTTGCTAAAAAAACTAATATTCCGATTAATAAAAAGATTAATGGAAAACCAGTTTGGAAAATAGTAAAAGAGCAGTTAGAGAAACATGGAGAAGAATATGATGGATACTTAGCTCCTAATCTTGAAAGATGGGATAACAAGCAGGCGAGAGAATATTTTGCAGCTTCTGTTAATACACATTCACATAATACAATTATTGAGCCTTCTAAGTTTGATCTTCCTAGAGCACTTAAAACTCCTTTAGGACGTTTTGCACTTCAATTTCAAACATATTTATACTCTCTTTACAATAATCACATCATGCGTATAAGCTCTGGAGACTGGACTGGCGTTGGGGGCTTTGTTATTACATCAACAGTGCTAGGAGCAGTGTCAAAGTATCTGAAAAGCTTTGCTTCTGATGACCCATATGAAAACTTATTAGACAAAAGACTTTGGGAAGAGGCACTAAAAGACAACCCAATATTAACTCCTCTTGGTACTTATGCTGTAAAGTTTGTAGATCTAATGCAAGCTAGTGTAAAAGGTGGAGGTAGGAAAGCTTTCCTAGATAGCTTATCTAAACAGTCTACTGGTCTAGGGTATATAGTAAGTGCAATAGATAATGCTATATATCCATTTTCAAAAGAGTTTAAAAAACCCATTTCACAATATCGTATGGAGAGCATAATAAAACTATTGCCATATACCAACATTCCGTACTTTAATTATCTAATCAAGCGCGGAGTTAAAAATTATGTACAAACGCATGGTGGCAAATTAAAAAAAACAAAGCATCAAAAATTTTTGTTGGAGAATAAACAATGACAGTTTCAGTAACTTCTACCTCTTTGTATTTGACTTTCAATGGTTACAGATCATCATACGATATCACTTTTAATTTCAACAGCGACCCAAGTTTAATAGCAGCATATATAATGAACGATTCAGGAATTAGGAAGCTTGCTGTAACTGAATATTCAGTTGAAGTTAAAACACAAGATACTCTTATATATGGAACATTCCACTTAACAGATTCAACGTTGTCATTTAAGAAATTGCTAATTAGAAGAGAAACCCCATTATCTCAGGAATCTACTTTTTATTCTCAAACTCAATATGGAAAAGTGACAGAAGGAGCATTAGACAAAGTTACACGTGCGATGCAAGAAATGGCTGATAGAACAATTGATATCGAGGTAATTGACAAAGAAAACACTTTATTAGGATTTGATGGAGATGGCGATCTATCTACCATAAAAGCAGGAGAAAATATAAAGATAGATGACGACACGATCTCAGCAACTATTACAGATCCATACATCTTACCTATAGCAACTAAGGATAAGCTTGGAGGGGTCAAGATAGGTAAGAATATAGACGCAACAGGAGATGGCACAATCTCAGTTGCAGATCCATACATTCTACCTGTAGCTGATGCTGGTACCCTTGGAGGAGTCAAGATAGGTGCAAACATAGACGTAACAGAAGATGGCACAATCTCAGTTGAAAATAGTCCTGGAGGAGGAGAACCTTACAAATATGCTCATGTAGATCTTGGTACGAGAATTCATTATTCGAAATACAACATGGTCAAATTCTTTCCTGGAGTTGGATTCATATTGTTAGGTAACAATGGGATGGTTCACCAATCTTTAGATGGCATATCTATAAAGTTTTTTAATGACCGGAATTGGGAAAATGTAGATTTTGGTTATCTAAACATGAAGAATGTCACTATGGCAAATGATGCTGGAAAGCATCGATTTGTCTTTTATGGACAAACTACGACTCATGGAGATTTTGATGAACAGTCAGGATATTTATTTTTCGACGGAGAAACTTTAGAACAAGCTTTAGAAATTAGATATTGCTATGACCTTGTGACTATTAAGGATATGAATGGTAGAGAAGTAGTTGTTGCTTCTTTTAAAGATTCAACTAGACATCTAAAAATACTATTTAGAAGGCTTGGATATCCAGAATGGACTATTATTGATGCTCCGGAAAAGCTTACCCATTTGTTATGGGTTGAGGATATTTCAGGTGAAGCTGAACGTAATGTGCTCTATGGAGTTGGTGATAAAAAGGTATTTGCATCTTATGTACAAAGTAATTATCAGCATTTTGAACAAATTGGGCCAAACTTTGCACCTGATGATAAGCATGTAAGAATTGTAGATATGTTCACATGTGAAGGATGTGAAGGAGAAGAGCATCAGTATCCAAGCTTACTAGATATTAGTGGCACAATATATGTAATGGCCAAGAGCTACTATACCGAAGAACTTTGTTGGAGATACAGACACATTAAAAGAAAGAATGATGGACGTTCGTTTTCTAGGATGATTGCCAGATACAATCCTGATGATGACAAATACACATACGTAGTAATTGGCGCTAAAGGCGCAATGATGGTACGTACAATGGTACGTACAATTGATAATGACATAAAGGGAGCATTTGGGTCCACACGTTCAAGAAAGTATTGGATACCTAATATCACCAATCAATCTCTAACTTCGGTATGTGTAGGAGAGAACCTCAATTCAGGTGATATTAAAGAAAAGGTATGTTTAGTAGTTGGAGATCGTGGTCAAATAGCCAGAAGTACAAACTTCAATGATTTTGTGTTAGTTAACGAATCTTCAGTAAACTATAAATTTCACAGTTTTAAGAAGATAATATATGATCCATATAAGAAAATGTACTATGCCTTGATGTTCGATGGAAACTCCAAGGAACCTAATGGAAATGTAATTGGATTTAGTAAAGATTGTACAAATTGGGAATTTTCACGTACTTTTTTAGAATTCAATTTTCCCTCTATCAGAGAAATTCTTCCAACTCCTACTTGTTGTTTGTTTCCTACCGGGTATGAATTATATAGGACAACAGATTTTATAACTGCTAGTTTAGTATTTCCTAAAACTGGCCTAATTACTCCTCACAATCTTATATATTCGCGTACGAATGGAATATTTTTTGTAGGTAGTTCTTACAAGACTGTTTTTAGGAGCACAGATGGAGGGTTAACATTTACTGAGAATGTAACTTCAACTAGTGGTGACATAAAACTTTGTACCAGAGGAGATGATGTTTGGGGAACAATTAATAACCAAATATGTTATTTTAACGAGGGAGATGATACATGGGATGTTAAGGCAGCGTCTCCTTTGTCTACTTCTAATCCATACAGCTTTATTGCATTATCACAAAATAAGTTTTTAGTTGCACGCAATTTAAAAGAAATATACCTATATGAGAATGGTGAGTGGCACCATATACCGTATTTTGGTCTTGGAAACACTGATTATATTAGAGAAATTGCGTATAAGAAAGGATATGTAGTTATGGCGAGTGACTCGCATCTTTATTCATTTTCTACGTTATTTGGAGGTTCTCACAAACATGATCCAGAATATCAGAAATCATATAAAAACAGAATAAGGCCATTAATGTTAGAAGGAGCAAGAAGAGAAATAGATGAGAGTAGAGGGAACATACAAGGTATCATTGGTGACGACAACGAATTCGTAGCTTATGGTAGCAATATTATTTATATGGTTTCATCCAGAAAATCAAAAAACCTTTACAGAGTGTTTTAGAATAGCTATATTATCTACGACTTTAGCTCTGCAGTGGTCAACCAGATATTATGGTTTTTAATAACACTTGATCTTCCTTGTGCATAGTTTGCAAAAACTATGCATTTTTTATTGCCAAAATTCCTTTGCTTGTAATATATTGTTAGTTGGAATGTAAGATACCATTTTACAGCGACTAGGATCTGCTGCCATGGGGGCGGGAACCTTAGGGATACGCGAGAGATTTCAAAATGTCTTGTCCCTGATTTGTTGATCTGGAAGTGCCTTACAAAATCTAATGTTTTAGCTGCGTAATAACGCATTGGTAGGATATTGGATTTACTAGGCACAAGTTGGTATTGTTATTAACGCCATTTTGAAACCTGATAAATCCAGAATTTTAGGAGAATTAATAATGGCAATTTTAAATGGAGGTATTGATCAATCCTTCATAGATCAATTTGATTTACAATTTTACGCAACTCTACGAGCAACTGGTTCTGCAATGCTAAATGGAGTGACCCAAGAAGAAGTTCTAGGGAACACGAAAATCATGAGGCAATTCTGGGTTGGTCCTGCAAGTTACGTAGATGAAAGAGGAGAAGACATACAAGAAGCTCCAACTGCATATAGCAAGAGAATATTAGTACCTCAACTAATGCGGCATACATTGTCGATTTTGAGGCAAGATATGATACGACAAATGATTCCAGATGTTGGGCAATTAGCAATGGAATCAGCTAACGCTTGTGGCATTCTATTGGATCAAATGGTTATCAATGGGAAAAATGGAAGAGGAGGAATATTAGGCCAAGCTAAGTCAGTAAACCAAGATGATAGTGAAACATGGGTTTCTTTACCATATACTCAATTTATTCCATACAGGAACACGTTCTTTGGTAATTCACAAGCTGCAGGTGCCCCAACCGCAATTAACTCCGTTGACTTGGGGTTAAGCGTTTCTAAGATCAACCAGGCAGTAGATTTGCTACGCACGGACTTTAACCAAGGACCAATTGTTCTTGTAGGATCTAGTCATGCTTTAGCAACGCTTAGAGCAGATCCAAGAGCTTCCAATATAGATTTCAGTGAAAGGAAATCACTTTATGATGGATTTATTGATAGGCCAGCCTGGGGTGTAGATGCATTTTTAATGTGTGAACAGGTGCCGAAAAATATTCTAAGAACGTATCAAAGATTTGCTGGCGGCAATTACTTAGATGGACCTGGTCAGGCTCAAGTAGCTGTCGCTGCTAATAGTGGTAGTATCGAATATGTTGTCGTCTATTCTTATCCTCAAATTAAACTTGGATCATCGATGCCTTTCAATATGCAAAACGGAGAGGATGTTAGAAAAGGATTTTCACAAGTTATTATGTATGAGGGTATGTACGACTGTATTCGCATGCAAGAACAAAGTGTTGCAGTAATTGAGGTTGCAACACCTAATACAACATCACCTGCTAATCCATAGGAGAAATAAATTATGGCTACTTATATTTCAAATTTAGTAAGTTCAATGAACAGACGAATTCCTGCAAGAGTACAGGAATACAGAGGCAACCTTTCGGTGTCTAGTATCGATATTAGTGGTAACCAATTTAGCGCTTTTGCCCAGGGAGCTGCAGGAGATTTGTTGGTTTTAGCACCTATTAAGCTTAATACTACACTTAAGAACTTTGACATCATCTTCGCTGACGCTGGCGACACAGGTAATTTATCTATGGCATCAACTATCTTGCTTAAAAACAAAGATAATACCTATAGAGATATACTTCCTGTTGCTTCAAGGCTAGCAACAACAGTTGTTCCAGGCAACGTACCAGCTGCTGGAGTATGGTTTTCCCTTATAAGTTATCCAAAATATCCTGAGGTAACTACTGGAACCATTGGAGAATTTATAAAGCTTCAAAACATTGCATTAACAGAAGATGAAGTTAAAACTGGAGAATACTTTTTAGGGCTACTTTTATTAGTTCAAGGAAATGCATATAACCATGTAGTTCTTGTGACTACACAAACAGTAGAAGCTACACCTTCAGCTATAGGAAAGAAAGCAACATATGCACCGGCATAAGTAAATGGCATATGGATTTCTAAATACAGATGTGGACATTAGCAACAAAGCGTTGCTATTGATCCACCAGCCTTCGATAGACAGATTAAATGATAACTCGTCTATCCAGGCTAAATCTTGCAATTTAATATATGAAAATGCTCGATTGTCTTTATTAGAAAACTATGATTGGACGTTTGCAACTAAACGTGAGGGATTGGATGTTATTGAGAATGGTGATGTATCAGCAACTGGATATCCATATGTATATAGCTTACCTAACGATTTTGTAAGGTTGATATATATATTAGATAGTAGTGGCAAGAGACTTATGCCTCCATACTCTAAAATAGATCCATATTTATATGAAAATAAAAGAATATATTGCGCTAAAGCACCTATATACGACGAAGAAACAAATGACGAAATACCTTCTGTTTTCGCGCAGTATGTTTACGATTTCCAGCGCGTGGATCAGATGCCAGAGTATTTCAAAAACTGTATTGCTCTTAGAATGGCACTAGAGTTATCCAAGACATTTGATGACTCTAATCAATATATTCAGATGCTAAACGCAGAATATGCCAGTACTGTTAATGAAGCTAGGACAATAGATGCTCAACAAGCTTTATTAGAAAGCCATTCATTTTATGGAGACTTCGATAGCGATCCCTGGAGCAGGGTTTGATATATGGCAAGAATTAGGCAGACTCACACTACATTCAATACTGGCCTAATTAACAAGAAAGTACAGGCTTTAATTGATTTTGATATGTATAACAACTCTCTTAGTGAGTGTAAGAATTTTGTTATACAACCTACTGGCGGAGCATTTAAAAGGGGTGGTTCTAAGTTTGTTGCAGATATAACTGCTTTGAATATTCCAAAAGAACAAGAACAGATATTATCATTGTCGTTCGGCTATGGAAATGAGTATATCTTGATACCATCACAAGATAACTATGGCGCAACAATATTAAATGTGTATTCCGCCAATGGGTTAGTAACAAGACTTAATACACAAAATAACAGCGAAGAGTCCTGGAAGCGTGTAGGTATCTCGATACGAGTAAGCGTACCGAAACTAGACGACATACTTTTTACTTTTGTTAACGATAATACAACATTATACGCATTTGCGTATTGTAGTACAGGAGGTGGTGTCGAGTATGTCAGGTTTATGTATGCAATGTCACCATCTCCATTTAATGAGTTTGTTTTTCACAATGTTGAAATTACTCTTATTCACTACGACGTTACATCAGTATATGCTATTACATCTGGTAGATTAAGTGGGGATCATAATAATATTTTAGTATGTATATTTAATAACGGGTATTCGACTCACATTAAATCTACAGAGATATGGAGTTTAGCTATTAATAAAAATCCAGTAAACATAGTAAATTTCGAACATCAGGCAGTGCATGACATCACATATATAAATGATTTGGATAAATATGTAGCTGTAGGTGGTAAGTACATGAACGATGGTAGCAAAGATACATTTGAAACACAAGGATTTGTATTGGTTGGCATTCCGGCAAAAGTTACTTCTGAAATCAACTGGCAGTCTTACGATATAGCAGAAACAAAAAACCTAACAAAAGTACGATGTACTAATAATATTATTTTCGCTGTAGCAGCAGATGTTTTCCGAGAGGAGGACGCACCTCCTAGTGGCCTTAACCCAACTTACGCGTTTAGCGTAGATGGATCTGTTTGGCGTAAGGAGAGATGTTATGTATTATACAATGAAAATTTTTATGACTTCGTTATTCGAGACGTAGTTTATTTTAAAGAGCAGTATTTTTTTGTCGGAAACACAGTTTCTGGTGTGCGACTGACAGTTGCGTACTCTAAGCACCCCTTGTTCGATTGGACTGGAGTTGATACTGGTTTTCAAAGCACACTTACTCAAATTGATATTGTCAATAACACTTTAATTGCAATTGGAGAGAATAAATTAATAATCGAAAGTGCTGATGGAATAGTATGGAAAGTAAGTAATTTTAATAGTAATAGTTCTAAGGGTGATGTTGTATACCGACTTGTTACTAAAGAGTCTATTGCTTTAATAAGCACTAATGTAATGGAAATACACTCCCCTAAGTATGGTAACAGTACTGAAGTTACAGGTATTTGGAAAAAGGGCACCATCCATTTCGACAATACTAATACTTTTCAAGCTATACAAACTGGCGATAAGGTCTTGCTATTGTGGAAAGACACTCTACCAATTGAAATAAGCAAAACTGGTGATCAATTTTCAGCAAATATGCTAAATTTCTCTACAACTCCTATGAGTTTTCAGGATACTAGTATGACTTTGTATCCTAACTTCGTTGTTCCTTCTTCCTTCCAAGAAGCTACTATAATAGAAATATCAAAGTACAAAAGTCTAACCCCATTTATGTTGCCTAGTTGTAGGACACTTCGGTTCGAGGGTGACTATGTAGGAGTAAATGAAACATGTATTTTCCCAGACTGGAACAACAACATTCAATATCCATGGTTGCCATCGCAAGAAGATGATGGAGTTCTTGTTTGTTTATCGTATCAAGTACCTGGAGATAAAATTAAATATGAAAATTGGTGGTTTAAAATCAAATCATTTTTGTACGCAGATGCTCCAGTTACTAACAACAAAAATTGGTATTTTCATAATGCAAATGAGAGCATAACACCGGTATTACCTCCTGGGGATCCCATATTAGCAGGTTTTAACAACACATCAAAATCATTTGTCGTACTTGCTCTGACAGAGCGCAATCCTAAAGGTGCAGATGGGAAACCACAGAACATTCCGTGGTGGACCGAAGCTTCCAAATATATAGACAAAGCTAATGCGCAGGATCAAAGTAAGATGGTAGCAATACCATACAATTGGTATGTTTCTGCGTGTTCACCTCGAAGAGGCTATTTCACGGCCTATGCAGTACATGAAGGTAGGTTGTGGGTAGCTAACACTACACAATACCCTAACTGTGTATGGGGTAGTTCTATCACCAATAATGATTGGCTAGATTTCACAACTGGAATTGACCCAGGAGACGCTATTCAATTAAAAATGTATTTAGATCATTCTGACGAGATTTTATGGATGGCTGCTCAAACCAAGCTATTTGTGGGCACTCATTCTGGTATTCACGTTCTAGGCAGCGCTTCATTTAATGATGAAGCAATTACTCCAGCTAATGCTAGATTTAGAGAAATCTCTGCTATACCTGCTGCTCCTATCCTGCCTGTTAAAGGATTAGATGCTATCTTCTTTGTTAGTGCTTATTTAGACAATGTATATGAAATTATTGTATTAGACACAGGTATGTACAAGATTAACAATCTTTCGCTTTTGAGTAATGAGTATTTATCTTCCGGAATTATTTCACATACATTTTTGAGTACTCCTTCAACATGTTATTGTCTTTCTCTTTCAGATGGGAGAATGGCATTTTTAACATATCAAAAACCTAACAATGTCATGGCATGGTCTATACAAGAGCTTGGTAATGTCATTCCAGGCCGCGCGTATGTAAAACGCGTTGCTACAGAGTATAAAATTACCGGAGACCGTCTGTGGATGATAGTTGAAAGAGAGCTATATGAGGATGAAACAAAAACGAAACTTAAAAAAATCAGAACCCTAGAATATATTGAACAAACTAATGCAATTGACTCAAATAGAGATGAAGAACAGTATTATGTAGATTGCGGAGTAGATAAGCAAATATCAGCAAATATCACAAACATTACAACAACAAATAATCCTATGTATAATTTTGATGAAAAATTATCAGAATTGATATTAGATGATAGCTCTTACTTTTGCCTCATAGATGTGAGTGGGCACTCACCCATAGATCTTTTGGATAGAAATTGTTTTTTAAAAGCTTTGCCAAATAAAGATGGACAATATATTGGGGCTCTAAGGCTAAGAAAGTGTTATAAAGATAAGGATTATAAAATTGATTTACTTCCTGGAGACTTAACTAACAGAGTAATTTATTTTATGTTTCAAGGTACAGTGACAGAAATAGGCGAAGACTATTTAGTGTTTAATCATGAGAAGTATGAACCCTCAAGTAAAATTCTTTTTTTTCAAACAAACACAGAATTAGATCAAGGACGATATTATCTAGTTCCGTTTCCGTCAGAGGCACATAAATACCAAGTATTGAATACAGTTAAGCCTATTCCTATTAATTTTTATGGTTTAAAAATTACAGAACCAGAGCGATTAAAATACTGCTTCATTTCACTCCTATCTGAATTTTCGGATGATTATGTTACATCATACAGTCCACCTGCAGCTGTCACTATTGATGGTGAGTTACCAGTTGTAGATACTTTTGTTAAAGTTCAGGGATTAAGCAGTATGAAAGAGCTGAACGATAAAGATTATATAGTTCAATCTGTAAGTGAGCAAACACACACTATAAGACTGCGAGAAAAAATAGATTATTTGTCAACAGATGAATATGTTACAGCATCATTAGACACGACTATATATACGGCTTCAGAAACCAATATGAAGTCTGGGAAATTATATACATATTTTACTGAAGTTAGCGGACTGAATCATTTAGCAGGACAAGAAG
This sequence comes from Rickettsiales bacterium, assembly GCA_031266615.1. Lineage (GTDB taxonomy): Bacteria > Pseudomonadota > Alphaproteobacteria > Rickettsiales > Anaplasmataceae > Wolbachia. Next base: position 10,167 of record JAISAR010000002.1, on the reverse strand, counting down.
TTTATTATTTATCTGACGGCAACCGTGGTAGTAGTCCTTTAACAGTAGATGAAAACGGAAATGTTCAATTACCAGTACCTGCTACTTATGCAGCTGTAGGTTGCAAGATAGAGAGCATATTAGAAACTGTACCATTATATGGTGGCAGTTTAATTGGAAGTTCTGTTGGGGCAGTAGGGAGGCAAAATGATTCTGTTGTACAGCTTTATAGGTCTTTAGGAGGGCAAGTAGGGGAAAGTGCGGAGAGGGTACATGACATACAATATAGAAGGGCGAATGGAGCTTTAGTTGATCAACCTCAGAAACTATATACCGGATTAATCAGGCAATCTCTGGAACACTCTAATGACACGCTTGAAAGGAAAGTATATATCAAACATGACGATACAACTGCATTCAATATATTAAGCATTACACAAGATGCGAGTGTTGTTGATGGAGCGCCATAATGCCTAAGTTTTTAAAAGTGAACAAAGAAGAGTATAAAAAGAACCCATTAGCATATACTTTAGGGTTAGATAAGGAACTTAGAACAGATCCACTTCATTTTTGGCAATACGAAAATAAGCAGCCTCCTAAAACTCCTTTATCAATATCTGCAATAGCTTCATTAACAGACACTTTTAATGCTTTAAGAATTCCATCATTTAAAATGGAAAGATTTTATATGGCACCAGGTAGATCAAACAAAGATTCCAGCATAGACCTCTCAATGTATCGACAGAGCCCACATGAGTTTGTTGAAGATGTATATAGGAAAATAAGCACTATCTCATCTTTTTTTGAAAATCCAGATTATGCAGAACATATTAACGAACTCTACAAAGTAGCATCATATGGTAAAGCTGCTAACGAGCAAACAGAAAAGAGTCTTAGATACCTTCTTCCATATTTCAATCAAGCACTAGATGAGCATCAATTCTATAACGAGAGTCAAATTAAGAAATTACAACTACCGAAAGAGCATAAAAAAATTGAGCTAGAATATATTGAAAATCAAGAGCAAGAGAGAAGAGCGCAATCTACAGCTGATAGGAATAGCATAGTTCAAAAGTTAAGTGAAACAGAGCAACGTTTGGGAGCCTTACGATTAGAAGAGAGAAAAAGACAAAGAACCCCACTAGTAGATGATATTTTAGATGATGATTTAAAAGATATAGGTAAGTATAGCGAATGGGATGTAGATATTAGTAAGATTGGTGTAGATGATATTTTAGGTGATGATTTAAAGGATATAGGTAAGTATAGCGAAGAAGGCATTAAACCGACCATTTCAGCCGATGAAGCCCTTTTGATGAAAGAAATAGAAGACGACTTTAAAAGAACGTTTGATCCTAAAATTCTAGAAGAGAAAAAGTTCTATGATGAGAAATTATCTAAACTAAAAGAACCCACATATCCAGTTTCCCCAATTTTAAACAAAAGTGGAAGAATGATGTCCGGTACTGGCCCCGTAAATACAACTCAATCTAGAATTGATGAAATTTATCGAGCAGAAGCGGATTTAGAGAGATTTAGAAAAGCCAAAGATGAGCACGAAACAAAGCTAATTGAACAGTATCGTGGTATTGAGCGAGCAGACATTGGGTTTAAGTTCAGCCATAGTGATACTGAGGCACAGACGTACCAAAAAGCTAGAGATGCGCTTTCCAGATTGGGAGGAAGAGGCGTTAAAGTTGGGGACTTTAGTGTTGCATTATTCACATCTATGAAGTTTCCAGAATTCTATGACAACTACAAACGTACAAAAATGGATTTTCAAAATGCAGAGTCCAAATTATCTAATTTACGTAAAGCAATTGCTCCACTTATAGTTGTAGGAGAAGATCCAACACGGAAAGTTAAGGATTCTCTTGGAACAATATTGGCATCGAAAAAAAGCAGTACAGCAGCTCCCAAATTAGTTCCTGCCAAGATAATTCCTAAGGGCTCTGAACATCTTCCAGTATATTTGTATCCAACTAACAGAACGTCTAAAAATTTACAAGAAATTGCTCAATTTAAACAACAAATTACAAAATATAAACAAGATTTAGCTGTTTATAATAAGGATAGAGAAGACATTACAGGCCAATGGGACAAAAAATACGAAGTGTATATGCAAGAAAAAGAAACGTATATGCAAAACAAAATGGAAGAAAAGAAGCAAGAGAAAGAAGAATTAATTCAAATTAGGAAGCAAATAGCAGAAACCGAACTTAACAAATCCATGTATGAAATGCAGTTAAAAGAGAAAGAAACAGAGGATACAGCTAGAGCAGAGTATACAAAAAAACAGAAGAATGTACTTACTACCAAAATTGAAGAAGAAGAACCAGAATTAAAAAGATTAATTGAAGTTTCAAACGCTCTTTCCAAGGATTATAGTGCTAGATTCACATTAGAGACTGCATTTAATACAGTACCGATAGAGCAAATGAAATCAATACAAAGGGAAGTAGTAAAGCTCGAGGACTACGTAAAGGCAACTGCACCTCCGTTTCTTCAAATTCTTCCTTAAATTCTTCCTTCACTTGATAAAAATACTGAGTTAAAGAAAGTGGTTAAGCAGGGCATGGAAGAAAAGAAGGAGAAATATGATAAGGAACTAGAATCTATTCCTGTACCTAAACTAAGTGATGTCGTTCTGCAGGGAATGACAGAGCTCCAGAGCAAACGAGACAAGAGATTAATGTATAATCCTGTGGAGGCGCAGGATGTAGTAACTGTTAGTACAGCTACTAAGATGGCACAGTATCCAGAATTCAATCCCGTTCTTAAGAGGCTTACACCAAAGGGGATTGCGACACCTAGCACTCTTAACAAAGTTCTGAAGCAATCCAATAGCCCTTCAAAGGAGTCTGCCAGTTCTTCAATTATAGTAGAAGAACCATCTCCACAGGCTCAGCTTGTTAAAAAGCTTCTTCTTACAGATATTATAGAGTTTCCAGAGATTCAACCATTTACATACACTGGAGAGCCAATGAAGTATGCACCTCCAATTGCAGAAGACAAGAAGAAGCAAATGGAAATAGGGCAGAAATTAATAAGCAATATAGAAGCTCTAGATACACCACAACACTATGGAATTCCTAATGAATTAGAAGTTAAGAAAGAGTATGGAGAAGTATTTGACAAAGAATTAAATAAAATACTTTCGGATCCTGAAGCTCAGAAGCAAATAAGCGAAGAATGGGAAAAAACCCAAGAGTCTCATGACCAGTTACGAAATGATTATAGTACTAATTTAGGTAACTATACTGAAGCTAATGCAGAATTAAAAGAAGCAGAAGAAAAATTTGATATAGAAGTAAACAGTAAAAAATTTCAAAAATATGCTACGAAACAGCAAAAAACTGAAGCAAATGAATACAAAACGAAAGAGTTAGATCCAGCGAGAAAGCTTCTTCAAGAATTTGAGCAAACCCTTAAAGAACAAGAATTAGAAGTACTAAGCCTTCCAGATATTAGCAATCTTTATAAGGCAGCTAAGAACGACTACAAAAAAGCAGTTATATCAGAGCTAGATAATGAGCGACATACTGAGCTAACAAAGGAGCTTACAGAAATTAAAACTGCATTAAAGTATGTTCCAATTGGTGAAACGAAAGAGCTAGAAAGTGATTTAGAAAAAGTGAGAAAACATAGTAAGGCATCAGAAGACATTCTGGATATATATACAGCGAGAGAGCATTTATTGAAGAAGGAAGAGCAAATTAACGAAGCGCACAACCGAGGAGGATATATAAATGTCCGCAAGTTACCAGAATTAGATGAAGACAATTTGCCAAAGAATGAAGACGGTAGTAGTGATACAGCTAGAGCGGAAATATTTAAGCAACTTGGTCCTGAAGGCAAAAGACATTTTGAAATTGGAAGCAAAATTACTGGGCAACGGAGGCTAGTAAGTCCTCTTAGATATAGTAAGAAAAACGATGGTAATCTTGTATTAAATTCAAGAAACATGTACAAGATGATAGATGCTGGGCTTGATCCTTTATTACGAGATTCCAAAAAACATAGTAAATTCGGAGTGCATTCTGTAAATGCGTACGGAGTGGAATTGAAGGGTGGAAAGGAGTCTAAAGAATTAATTGATTATACTAATGATTTTTGGGCAGACGCCAACAATTATACAATTAACGAGAATATAAGTACTGCACAACAGATGGGAAGGAATCAAGGGCAGATCAAAAAGAGTATTATATCACTAAAATCTGATAACCCAGTTGATGCTAAGAAATACAGAGAAAGTGTTGAACCTCCAAGCTCATATAGAGGCAAATATTCTAACATACATATAGCAGGACAGACTCCAAAACCTGGTATTTATGCAGAGGGAGGGAAGCTTATGTACATAGATATAAGAAAAGATGCAACTAGGAAAGCGATAGCAACTATTAAAGGAGGAGCAGTCGTACATCCATTAAGAGAAATGCCACCAATTAAACCGATTGCACCATATTTAAGTGGGAAAATAGCTCCACCTCCCGGTATTACGATTAAAGAGTCAGAAATTTTAAGGTTAGCTCCTGAAAATTCAAATGAAGCGAAAAGTTTCAGTGAAATTATTAAAACAGATAGACCTGATGAGGAAAAAAGAATAGAGATGGCTCTTCAAACTCCAGAAGAGATGGTAGCTCCTGGAGGGACTTTGTATAACGTTGCTGTAGACAAACCTGATGGCACCAGAAGGCCTATAACGTTACAAGACATTACACCTGAATTCAGAGAAGAAGTTGAATTTAATCAAAGTTTTATTCCTAGTCAGAAAACAAGTAATTTGCACAAAGATGATAAAAATATATTGGGAACGAGTAATTTACTTAGCTTAAGTTATGATGCATTAGGTATAATCGAACCGAATTTAAATTCTCCTGCTATGTTTTTGAGGTCTGGAAGGCCTGAGGGTGGGCCATTTGAATTAATAAGAAGAAACGAAGGAATTCCTTCAAATAATATTGGAAATAAGCAGAACAAATTATTTCCAAGTTCTTTTTTTGCTAGGAGGTAACTAATGAGTCTGTTCAAAACGTTATTTAGGACTGTAGTTCCAACTGCAATTGGCTTCTGGACTGGTAATCCATGGTGGGTAGGTTTATCTTCATTTGGAGCAACAAAGGTAACTGGAGGGAAGTGGGGAGAATCTCTTTTAAGTGGTGTGATGAGTGGACTGGGGGCTTATGCTGGTGGAGAATTTGGTAAGTCTTCTTTAATGAAAAGCGCGATAGGCAGCCATATATCTAGGGCAGCGACTAGCACATTGGGACAATTTGCATGGGAAGGAATTGGAGCTGGGACTGGCGCATTTTTGTCGCATAGAGCAATTGAAAAGAAAAGGAGGGCTCTAAAAGCTCTAAAGAATATTGATGACAATAGCAAACCTGATAATAGTGGTTTAAAGAAAGCACCTGAATATCCATACAGAGACTTTAAGGAGCTAATGCAAGACTACAAGAAGAGGGTAGATAAATCCAATATTGATTTATCTACTGAGCCTGCTGCACGGCCACTAGAACCTATTTTGAAAGCTCCTGGAGGAATAGCAAACTTAAATCCAGAAGAGAAAAACCCAAATAATATACCTCAGTATCATAATCCTGCATGGGGAGCTGTGGATCCTCCATGGGCACATCGTCTGCATGCGCCAGTTAATGAAAACAATTATGGAAAGCGGTGGGGGCCTATCCCAAAGAGAGCACGTATTAGCCCAAACGCTCCTGGGGAATTGTTTATAGCTTAATGAAAGGTGAAATATGCCAAAAGTACCTATGATGACTGATATTAGTTCTCAAATTAATGTTACAGAACTGATTAAGAATTGGGAACGAGTTAAAAGAGATAGATCTCCATGGGAGACAAAATGGAATGAAATACATAGTTATGTATTTCCTGATCACGAATGCTATTCTAAGCCATCTGGATCTCGCAAAGAAAGCGATTATTCTTCTCCAGAGCTCAAAAACTATACGTCTGTAGTAGTTGGTAAAGTAAATAAAATTGTTGCGCAACTATATAATTTACTAATAGATCCATCAACTGACTGGATGTCTTTGCAGTTGAATAGTTTATCAGTAGGGCCAGCTGTGCTTAGACTTCCAAATTGGATGACAGTGAATATTAGTAAGAGCAAATCAGCTAAGGAATGGTGCACACTTTGCAAGTTAGAGTTATATAAGCTCTTCCAAGATCCTTCTAGTAACTTTTATTCAAGTACTTACAGTATGTACTTTGATTGGTTTAGTTTAGGTACTGGGTGTAGGGAAATTCTTTTACGTGGGGACAATTCGAAGATTCAATTTAATGCAGTTAGTATGGCAGATATTTTTGTTGAAACTAGTGGATACGGAGATATTAAGAACATATATAGGAGATATAATCTCACTCCTCGACAAGCTCACGATATTTGGGGAGATAACTTGCATCCTGGAGATTTACAAAAATTAACTAATGAATTTGCGGTAACTAAAGAGTATATCGACATTTGTACTCCTAATCCGTATCTTGGAATGCCTGGGCAAATTTATCCATATTTAGTTATAACAATTGATCCTGGTAATAGATATTTGATTGGGTATGGATATCATTTTAAACCTCCATATGCTATTGCTAGATTTTTTGTAAAGAGCGGAGAAGTATATGGGCACAGTGTTTTATGGGATGGTATTCCTGATATATCAACAATTAATAAACTAGCGAAGATATACCTTAAGGGTGAAGCATATAGGGAGTCTCCAGCATTACTTGTTAAAGATGCTAATTCGTTTATGGCAAAGAAGATTAGGCCATCTGCAATTGTTCAAGGATTAGATTCACAATTGCGACCTCAAATAGTTCCATTGAATATGACAGCTAACCCACGATCTTCGATGGAGCTTTATAGTTTCAAATTAAATGATATTGATGAAACATTACTGTTCAAAGACATCTTCCCACCTCAATCTCCTACGATGACAGCAACTGAAGTTAACGAAAGAGTAATGCAAATGTATAATCGTGTTAAGCCGACATTAATAGGGTTACAAGGAGAAGACCTAAACAATACTGTTTTAAGGACCTTATCTCTTATGGATTTTCTTGGCATACTTCCACCGTTTCCATATGATGATGTAGCATCTGAGATTGGTGTTGATGGAATAGATACAAGTACCCTAATGATGCTACTGCCAAAGCCGATAATGCAATTAAACATTTCATTTGGTGGGAAAATAGCTAAGATGCAAAATTTAAGTGATGTAAGAAATGATGAAATATTTTTACAAAAAGTTGTTATGGCAGCTCAAGTTGATCCTTCTGTATTGGATCGTATTAACTTGGATCAATTACTCGCTGCAGAAGCTGAAGCTTACGATTTGGATCCTAAAATTATCAGAAGTGATAAAGAAGTTGCTGCGATTCGAGAAGAGCGTGCTAAAACTATGCGACAAAGAGAGCAATTAGAATTACAACAAACAGCCCTCAAAAATCAAAATCAAACGTTAGAAAATCAAGTTTTAGAAGGAAATTAATTGATTAAAGCTTATTAAAAACGATTGATAATTTTTCTAAAGCCCTTAAAATAGAATAAAAATTATTCTATATGAACTGGAATATGAAAGATAATCTTAATATATCAAATACAGATGTATTAGATGCCTTAGAGCCAACTATAGAAGAAAAGATAGCGTTTGAAGAGGTGTTTAACAGTCCATCTGGAAAAATGGTATTAAACTATCTATGTAAATTTACTGTGGGAAACTTAGGTGATTTTCAATGCAACCCAAATTTAATGTATTACTTGGAAGGTATGAGGAGGGTATTTGCTCTTATTGTTAGCTATACAGAGTTGCCAACTGATTATGTGATGCAACTTTTCAAAGCTACAAATAATTTAGGAGAAGGAGAAATAGATAATGAGCTTTGAGGAACAAGACGAAGTAGTTGAAGGACAAGACGAAGTAGTTGAACAAAAAACTGAAGTAGAAGAGCAAAAGGAAAGTGCTCATGAAGTTGAAAAACCAAAGGCAGCGAGTAGTCCTAAGCTATCTCAAAAGAGCACAAAAGCACAAAATTCTGCAAAGTTTGATTTTTCAAGTCTACCTGAAGACGTACAAGAGTTATATAAAAAATATGATAATGATCCAGTTAAATTTGCCAAAGCGTATGAAGCTTCTAATGCACTACTTGGAAAAAGATATGAATCTTTTAATGATCAAGATTGGAAGTTATTTATTGAGAAGAATGAGCAAATTCGTGATATACCTCAAACTTCGGATGGATATGAATTTAATTTTAATTCTACTGAAGAAGATCATGAAGACTTATTAAGTGATGAGTGGAAAGATAGTATTAAGCAATTAGCATATTATTCTGGATTAAACAGGAACCAAGCAAATGACGTTTTCAACTTTCTAAATTTTGCGTTTAATCTGGAGCGTTCTAATGTATCTAAGAATGTATATGATTACGTCTCTAAGAATAGAGAAATTTTGAAAAAGGATTGGGGAGAAGATAAATTTGACATTCAACTAGCGCGAGCTAACAAGGCTATAGATATTTGGGCTAGGGTCATTAACAAACCAGCAGAGGAAATTCTTGAAGAAGTACAAAAGGTAGGAGCACAACACAGTGCTATTTTTTTGGAATTGTTAGCAGCAATTGGTGCTAGTGATGCTCAAGCTGCAAGTACTCAAAGTTACGCTTCGTCTACTATGACTCCTTTAACTGCAGAAGTTAGATTAAAAGAGCTAAGAAATGATCATCAGAGAATGTCAATTCTTGCTAATCCAACACATCCACAGTATGCGCAAGTAAGGCAAGAAATAGCAACGCTAAGCTCAATTAAAAATAAAGAGTATGCAAGGCAATATAGTTGAAATTAGACCATACTCTATATATGATGCTTTTTCTTTTGATTTTAAAGATCAAGATGAACTATGTGATCTTTTAAATGAAGATATTCATTATTTTCATAAGATACAAAATGGCTACACGTTGTATGTAAAAGGAGAAAAAGTTGCAATATGGTACCATGTACCTGTACGTAAAGACGTAGCAGACATAGCTTTGTTCATGTCTAACAAAGTATTTAATACTGATCTTAGAGTTGTGTTAAAGGTAGCACGAGATGTTGTTCAGATATTAAATGGCAAATATTTTCGATTACAAGCTGCAGTTAAAGATTCAAAACCAAAAAACAAACGTTTTATTGAGCATTTAGGGTTTACTAAAGAAGGGACCCTTCGAGCATTTGGACCTAATCGTCAAACATGCATTTTTTATTCTAAATTAAGGAGTGATTTATGACATATCTTACAAAATATCCAGGAGTGTTTGAAGAAGCATTTGAGGAATTGATGCAATGGGAAGGAGAAAAATACTCAGTACACCCTAATGATCCAGGAGGAGGAACGAAATTTGGTATCTCAAGTAAGGCTTACCCAAATCTAGATATTAAAAATTTAAAGAAAGAAGAAGCTAAATCCATATATGAAAAAGATTATTGGATGCTGCAGAAGTGCGATGATATATTTAATGCCTCAGATTCCAAAAAAATTGTTAAGAAGTTATTTATTACCTCAGTTAATATTGGGAATGTAACAGCTGCTAAAATATTACAATCTGCTATTAATGATGCTACACCTCCTCCATATAACGTAGATTTGAAATCTTATTTAAAAATAGATGGGAAAATTGGGCCATTAACATTAGGTACGCTAAATAACATAACTGTATTTTCATTAGTAGCCGATCATATAAATATGAACGCTACGCTGATGCATGCTTTTAAACGGTACCTTGAAAATTATTATATTGATTTAATTGTGAAGAATCCTGCACTTAAAGTTTTTGAAGAGGGTTGGCTTAGGAGGGCTAGAGCATAATGATACTAAACAATATTTCTCACATTATGAAAACCAATGTATTTAAGTCTATAATCTCAATAGTAGGAGCTACTGTAATGTTTTTCACACCAGATGAAGTTGATCATATTATAGAAGCTGCTCTTGCGGCATATGGATGCGGTGTTATTTTCGTGAAAGAAGAGAAGGAGAAAAAAAATTCTAAATCTAAAGCAAGAGATCTAAATGCAGAGGTATTTCCGAAGAAACTACGCTAATAAAGCAAGTGATAGGCTTGTAGGAGGAATACGGTATTCACCTAATCTTAAAGGAGAAAACAGATTAGCGAATGATGTAGCAATCTTCT
>JAISAR010000055.1 GCA_031266615.1 Rickettsiales bacterium | reverse complement strand
AAGACATAAGGTGCACATAGTGCAAAAAATTAAACATAAGACGCCAACCGTGATACTTTCGTCGTTTAATCTGCACAGATTGAAGCTAAATGAATAGCTTCACTATCATAATAAGGGGACTGGAGGAATTTGTCAAGTAGTTTTTTTGTTTCTATTGCCAACGCTGAGATTAATAGGCAGCTCAGCTAATAGTCAATACATCTTCTATTAAAAATTGTACAAACTCATTGCCATTCCAATAATTCATAGAGATTTTGCCCAAAATAGCTTCAACATTACCCTTCATGATAGCAGAACCAAGATGAGTATTTGCAGAACGAAACGCAATAGCTCTAACCATAGCATTATCGTCAGCAATGAAGCATTTTATATGGTCAACTCCTACAACTTCAGGCTTCCTAATCTTCGCTCCTTGGATAATAAACCTCGGCTCAGGATTGCCAACACCAAATGGCTCCAGACGTCGCAGTTGATTCCACAGGGATAGGTTTATTGCCTTAGCAGTTACTATACCGTCGGCTTTTAAAGCTTTGTTATGCGTAAAGTGTGCAAACCTCTCAGTGAAAAAGTCATATAAATCGTTTATTTTGTCTTCCTTAATCGCAAACCCTGCTGCCATACTATGGCCGCCACCTTCAATAATCAGATCTATAAATTTTGCAGAAAGAACTGCAGCTCCGATATCAATCCCAGGAATCGACCTGCAGCTTGCTTTTCCTATTCCATTGTTTAAAGATATCACTACCGTTGGCAAGTGAAACCGCTCTTTCAGCCTTGATGCAATTATACCGATTATTCCCTGATGCCAATTGCCGCTTACCATTATAAAATTACCTGATTTCACGGACTTTTCCGCTTGTGTTGTGGCTTCTAAAATAGCCTCATTTTCCATCATCTTCCTTGCATTATTCAAGTCTATTAATTTTAGCGCGATGGAATGCGCCTCCTCTTCATTGTCTGTAGAAAGCAGCCTTGCACCAAGCGACGCTTCTCCGATTCTTCCTCCAGCATTTATGCATGGCCCAATATTAAAACCCAGCCGGGAAACGCTTGGTTTTTCGAGAATTCCTAAAGCATCAAATAAAACGCGCAAGCCGACGTTTTTTCTTGCTGACATAACTTTTAATCCTTGTGAGACAAATGCTCTATTGAGGCCAGTGATCTGCATAACATCGCAAACAGTGCCAAGGGCAACCAAATCCAGCAGATCAAATAAATCTGGTTCCTTTCTGTTGGTAAAAAACCCCTGTTCACGCAAGCTTTTGTTAAGAGCAACAATTAGCAGAAATGACACTCCAACTGCTGCAAGGTTAGTATAAGGGGAGCTCTCATCGAGACGATTTGGATTAACAACTGCTACAGCGCTTGGTAGTTTTTCCGTGCCAAGGTGATGATCGATAACTATAATATCAAGACTGAAGTTCTTAGCATCCTCTATCGGTTGATATGCAAGTGTGCCGCAATCAACGGAAATGCATAGGTCAATTCCTTTCTTTTTGAGTTGCAATAAAGCGTCTGCATTTAATCCATAGCCCTCATTAACACGATCTGGAATGTAGATTATAGAGCGTATGCCAATCGTCTTTAGGTATCTATTAATTAATGCTGATGACGTTGCACCATCAACATCATAGTCACCGAATATTGCTATGTTTTCACCATTATTTATTGCCCGTATTATGCGGCAAACAGCTTTATCCATGTCAAGAAGATGGAAGGGATCTGGTAATAGCGATCTGATTAGTGGATATAAAAAACTACCTGCATTTTCTACATTAACACCGCGAGTAACAAGTGCCCTAGCTAGTATTTCTGGTAATTCAAATTTTTGAGTGAGGGTTAAAATTTCCCTTTGATCTGCTTCTTGTAACCTCCATAGTGCATTTGTTATACTGCGCTTTTCAATATCAAGTAGCATATTTTGTAAGTAAAACAAAACTACTTTACCAGAACTTTTAAACTTGTTCTACAATTGAATTTGCCATTCTTTCGAAGCGTGGTACAATTCCAGCAAATATCTTGCAGATCCGAAGTAGAAGTGCTATTATGTGCGTTTCAATGAGTATCAGGAGGTTATATGGGTAGGAAAAGAAATTATAGGTCCAAGCTTAACAAGCAAATAGATAGTTTGTATGAATTTCAGCTTGGCGCAAGGATAGTTATAGGGGCTATAGTAGGAGTGGGTGCTGTAGTTGGAGCGCTTGCAGGATTAGGGCTCAGCTTTACAGCCTTGTCACCTTTAGTTGCAGGTGGAATTATTGGTGCTATATCTCCAGCTCTGCTAGCGCTCGTAGTTATAGGGTTGCGCTGTTGCTACCGTGATAAGATCAAGAAATTTAAAAAGGAAAAAGGTATTGTAGAAAAAGATGTAACAGCAGCGTTTATACCGCCTTTTCTTCTTGCAACAATTGCAAGTGTAGCAGTTGGAGTGGGTCTTGCTGCAACCGCAAATGTTATTCTTCCTGGTGTCTTTGCAACTTGGTGGGCAATAGCAGCAGGTGCAGGAATAGGCGCTCTTGCACTACCTACAGGAATAGTTACGGGGGTAACTGTTTCGTCAATGTTCGCAGGTAGTATGTATGAATCTATTGTTTCAGACGAGTATGTAATTGGACCACGGACCGCTTAAGTAGAACGGAAGGGAGGCTTACTATCATTCATTTTAAATGTTTGGCAAGCCTCAAGGTAGTTGTTTACTGTTTGCGAAAATATTCGCATAATTTAAGCAACATCAATTGATAAAAGTTATGGAGCTTAATAAGATTGCAGCATCAATTTTACTTTCTGGGCTGATTATTGTAACAGTCAGCAATGTGGTTGATATGCTCTACAGTCCAGAGAAATATAAGATTGAACACCAAACGATAGTAGCTGCTGGCGGTGGCGAACCTCAGCAAAAGTTTGAGCAAGTGGCGCTCGATATTGGAGCGCTCATGCAGAATGCTAGTTTTGAGAAAGGCAAGTTAGCAGCGAAGAAATGTATAGCCTGCCATAGTTTCGAGAAAAGTGGAGCAAACAAATTAGGGCCAAACTTATGGAACATAGTTGGAAACAAAAAAGCACACCTTGGCAACTCATTTAATTATTCAAAAGCAGTGCTCGAAAAGGGCGGGAAATGGGGATATGAAGAGCTATTTGCCTTCTTGAAGAATCCAAAAGCTTATATAAAAGGTACACGTATGGCGTTTGCAGGTATTTCCAATCCTCAAGAAATTGCAAATTTAGTCAGCTACTTGCGTCAACTAAGCGATAGCCCCGTTGATTTACCAAAGTAATATGGATTACTGTAAACTATTCGGTGAAAGTGGCAAGTACATAGCATATCGAAAGCTACAGGGAAGAAAAGCTTCTATAGTATTTTTTGGTGGATTTGCATCAAATATGAATGGAACTAAAGCAGCTGCTATTTACAAATTTTGCCAAGAAAATGATGTAGCGCTTGTGCTATTTGACTACTTTGGCCACGGCCATTCAAGCGGTAATTTCACTGATTACACGATAAGTGGTTGGCAAAAAAATTGTACTAGAGTAATCAATGAATTAACTAGCAACAAACAGATAATTATAGGCTCAAGTATGGGAGGGTGGCTGATGTTGCTCACTGCTCTTCAATTTCCAGAAAGAATTGCAGCATTGATTGGTATATCATCTGCTCCTGACTTCACTGAAGATTTAATATTCAAGCAGTTGTCAGGCAAGCAAAAAGAAGAACTAGATTCTAAAGGCGTAGTAGACTTTACTTCAGGGCATTGTGCATACAAAATAACCAAGAATTTGATAGAAGACGGCAGGGAAAACCTTCTTTTAAATAAAGAGACAATAGACATAAACTCTCCTGTACGCTTGTTGCATAGCATTAACGATAAGGATGTTCCTTACCAAACCTCATTAAATTTAGCTGAAAAAATCAAATCAACCGATGTTGAGGTGCACTTGACAAAATCAGCGGAGCATAACATGTCTGACAGCCATTCATTGGAAATTTTATTTCAGACCATTAGAGAATTTTTGCCCACTATGTAGTTATAGCCAAAGTAATTGAGGTTTACCGATGATTAAAAACCCGTCATTTTGCATAGCTTTTAGCAGCGCGTTGGATTCAATAGAAACAAAAAAAACTACTTGACAAACTCTACCGATCCTTTTATTATAGTATTGAAGCTATTTGTTTAACTTCCCAATCTGTGCAGGTTAAAATGACAAGAAAACTTGTATTTGGCGTACTATTGTTTAATTTTTCGCACTATGTGCACTGCATGTCTTTTTAAAATTTCG
>JAISAR010000032.1 GCA_031266615.1 Rickettsiales bacterium | reverse complement strand
CGGGTTTTTACCCATACAAGCTGAAACGCGCTTATAAGTCGTTTAAGACAGCACCCAACGTCAGGTTTTAAAATAGAGAGTGGAATAACTAGCTACCTCGGGGTTTTATTGTCTTTTTTCTCTGCTTGGTAAATTTCTTAAATATTATAGCTTAGACTAGTTGTGTTTAAAAGCAGCTAAATTGCAGCGTTTAAGGCATAAAAACGCCAATACTGAAAATAAATATTGACCAGGTTTTTTTTGCTTTTTTTTCTTGCCTGGTAAATTTCTTAAATACTTATTGCTAAAGTAACATCCTAGTTGGCTTTGTTGCGTAGCTAGCTATGCAACAAAGTCCATTGGGATCCATGCTTCTTTTTCTCCTGAATTCCAGCGTTACACGCTGGAACGACACCAAAAGGCTTATTTTCTCCAAAGAGCAGCATGCCTTAAGATTTACTAGCAAAATGGAAAGTAAGACCAGCCTCTATACCATGTGTGGTAAATAATCCACTGTCTATGCTTATACCTTCACTGTACAACTTCATATCTGCTGGTTTTTCACCTTCATTAAGTACCGATATTTTTTTATTACCTAATTGTTGCTGTGCCACTTCTCCCAACACATTTGCCTTTAGCTTATGATCTGTACCAAAGGCCCCAAAATGTCTATACCCAACATGCATATTTACATTTTCATTTACGGAATAATCAAGACCAGCTTTTAATTGATATGCGGGTCTTATTGATGCCTCTCCGAACATCTTCATCCTTGTTAAACCGACCCCAGCTCCAACATAAGGAGAAAAGAAGAAACTATCATTCTTCAAATGATAGTAGGCATTGACCATCACAGACGCGTTTTCAATTTTGTTATTATCTACTTTAGTATCATACATATATTTTTTTCCACTAATTTCTTTGAGGTACAATACACTCATTTGATTGCCTTCTAAGCCAACATTATCTGCTTTCACGGAAGAATATATTCCTTCTAATTCAGCTCTATAGCTGTTGTTACCCAATCCTCCTGTGTAACCAAAAGCTATATTTCCAGCAAAAGGCGGATTATAGTCTCCTTTGTACTCACTTGGTTTTTGACCTTTTATTTTGTCCTGAACATACACGTCTACAGTCACATATTTACTTCCTTCAGCTGCTTTTACTCCCAACGAACCTATACTGTTAAAAAACTGACCATAGTATCCGCCGCCGAAGTAAAATCCTTCTGTTTCGCTTGCAAAAGACTGTTGTGACAATAATAAAGCAAATGCTGTAACTGCTAATGTTTTTTTATTACTCATTTTACTACTCTCCTAACTTAAAGTAGATAATTTAATACTAATTAATTAAAAATGGCTTAATGTGAAAAGCTTAATGATTTGCATAACTTGTTTTCTGAGCCAAAAAAATAGGCAAAATTAACCTTTATCTTCGGTTTTATTGTTATTTTTTAATTCGTTGTCAATATCTTCATCATCAAATTCATCCTCTTCGTTATCAAACCCATCATCGTCTCTTTCTTCTTGAAATTTATCACCACCTTCAAATTCATCCTCTTCGTCGTCAAACCCGTCATCGTCTTTTTCTTCTTGAAATTCATCACCACTTTCAAATTCATCCTCTTCATCATTAAACCCGTCATCTTCCTCATCTTCAAACTTGTCATCAACATTCTCATCATCAAGACCTTCCTCTTTAAGCTCATCGTTAATCTCTGATTCATCATATACTGCATTTTCGGTTTGAGTTTCAACAGGATAATCAGCAGCGCTAGGCCCTGCGATAGCATTATTCTCTTCTTTACTAATTTTATCTTCGTTAGTAGCAGAAAAAACTTTATTTGGATCATATGGCTCTTGTGTAGGCACAAAAGTTGATTTGTGCAGCTTCCTCGTAAAGGTGCTATCACTGTAGTACAAAATCTTCTTTGATTTAATTGGATAAGTCGACTCTATTAAAATTATCTGTTCATCACGTGGCAACATAATAATTTCTTGAGGCAGCAGCAACGCTCTCTGTGTCTCAGAGATATGCAACGATCTTGAAGCAGGATTCAAATCTAAAAATTTAGGTTTGTTCAACGATTCTTGTTGCACAGTTTTGTTCCCTATAAGTTGCGATATTAAATTAGCCGTTTCAATGTTATTGGCTGCAAAAGTTATTCTGTACGTTGAGTTTGACAAAAAGGAGTTCATCCCTGCTTCTTCGTATATTCCTTTGAGCTGCTCAGTATCTTGAACAATTGAGAATAATCTGACTCTGTAACCACGAAAATATGCGATGCCGGTTTGAAATTGCTCCATTTTTCCAAGTGTTGGAAACTCGTCCATCAAAAACAATACACCATAAGGCTCATCATCCGATGGCAATTTTCTACACAAAAACTCAGTTGCTTGCTGGTAGAAAACCTGCATTAAAGGTCTTAATCTAGTTAAGTTATCAGGAGTTAAGCCGACATAAACTGTAGTTTTCTTCTTTTTAAAATCTAAAATATTAAAATCACTTGTCGCCGTTGCAGTATCAATCAATGGGTTTGCCCACAATTCAAGTGATGAGTTCATAGTTGATACGACACCTGACCTTTCTTTGTCAGCTTTTTGCAAGAAAGCCGCAATGTTCATGTACGCCACAGGGTGTATTATTTTACCCATTGTATCAAGAGCAACAGCGAGATTATAGACCACATCATCACTACGCATCGTGCGCACAACTTCACCAAAAGATTTAACTTTCTCTGGTGCAGCAAGTAAGTACAATACTACTCCAACAAACAAGCTTCTTGCTTCATTTTGCCAAAAGTCTTGTTCAGGCATGATTAGGTTAGCTATTTTCTGCACATCATCAACCATCTGTCCGGGTTTTTCACTAATCCATTGTAGCGGATTATAACAGTGGCTTATTCCATCTGGCTGTGCTGGATTCCACACATATACCTTTTGCTTCTGCCGTTCTCGCCAACCACTTGTTATCTCATAGTTTTCTAACTTTATGTCGTGTACAATTACCGAGTCAGTCCAAAATAATAAATTAGGAATTACAAAGCCAACACCTTTACCCGAACCCGTAGGAGCAAACAGCAATGCATGTTGAAACCCTTCAGCAATAAAGTAGCCCCTTTTATCTTTACCAAGCAATAGCCCTTTTTTGCTTCTTAACCCGGCTTTTCTTATGTCTTTCTCTGATGCCCACTTCGAATCTCCGTGTAGTGATTCTTTCTTTTTAAATGGCCGCCACTCAACTACCCTTTCTCTTAAATTCCACAAAATAATCATCAAGACAACGATAGGTAGCGCAGAAGATACAATCAACTTAATTTTGAGCTCAAGGCTATACAACTCTGGATGACGCCAACAATATTGTATATGATCAAAAATTGTTGGCCAAAGAGCTTGAGGAAAAGGCGTCAAGCTAGGGTTAATTGCTTTAAAGTCCACGCCATCTGGACCATCAACAAATAGGTAAAACAATACACCAGATAAATAGAAGCAAAATTCTAGTACACTGAAAGCTACAACCCCTCCTATCAAAATGTTGCGCAGATGATTTCCATTACTCATAAACTACTTTTCCTCATTATGTATAAATTTAAGCATTTTCATCTGATGATTTAGTAAATAATATTTCAGAAATGCTTCTTTTCCCCCCACCGGTTCTTTTTAGCTGAATAACAATATCGATTACATTTCTGATGTATGGTATGATCTGATCTGGGGGAATGCCAAGATTTGCTTGCATGACCATCAGTTTTATTTGCTCAAGGGCCATTGCTGGACTATCCGCATGAAGGGTTGATATTGATCCTGGGTGACCAGTGTTTATTGCCCTAAGAAAGCTAAAAGCTTCCGCTCCACGGAGCTCACCAACTATTATTCTATCTGGTCTTAAACGTAAACATGCTTCTATCAAATCTTGAGTGGTCACTTTGGCCCTGCCCTGACCTCCTTTAGAGGCAATCAGATGCACTCTATTTGGATGATCGTTCAAAACGATTTCCCTCGCATCCTCAACAGTAATAATTCTTTCTTCGGCTGGAATGGTACGCAAAGTTGCGTTAGTAAAAGTGGTTTTACCGGTAGAAGTTCCGCCACTGATTATGATGTTTTTTTTATTTGTTACAGCGTATTCTAAAAACTCTCTTATTCTCCTTTGCTTTAATAGTGAATCCAGGTGACGGTCCACTGGATCATCAGTTACTTCTATAACAGTTTCAGAAAAAGCCCCCATCTTTTCATAATCATCCAATGCTAATTGCATGGTAGAAGGTTTACGAATTGACATGACTACTTTATCAGACTCACATGCTGGTGGAAATACTATCTGTATACGATAACCATTTGGTAATGTAGCTGAAAGCAGCGGTGCTTCTTCGCTAAGTTTTTGTTCTGTGGCTTGAGCAATCAGTCTGCTGAGAGATTTTAAATGGTTAAGGTCGAATATCTCTAATTTTTCACACCTTATTTCACCACGATTTTCAATCCATACTTCCTTTGGCTTATTTATTGATATTTCATTTACACCTTCCTCTTGAAAGATGCCTTGTAACGGCTCTAAATATGTATCAAGTGCAGCATAGTTCATTTTACTGGTTTAATATTGCCTGTGGAGGAAATACTATATCTTGGTTAACAAATACTTTCAACGCGGTGCCTTGATCGACATAAACAGTTGGTTTTTTATCTGTAGATCTTTCGACTATATCTCGTATATCTTTAGAAAAATCATTGATTGATTTGCTAATTGCTTCTTCATAGACAGATTTGTTTTTTCCTAGAAATTGTTGTAGCAGTTGATTTACGTTTTCTAGGTTTATATTTACCTTACCTCCATCAATTCCTAGTGCTTTTGCTATTTCCTCTTTCGTTATCTTCAGCAAATCTTGCTCATTTTTAGCATTCTTAATTCTGCCAATAGCTCCAAGACCCAATTTCCATTTGTCACTAGGTATCTCCCCCTCTGGTTTAATAACGTCTTTGAGTGAAGAAATATCTATTTCAGTTGCAGTGATAGCTCTCACCGCATCCATAGGAGTTAGCGTATCAACAAGATTAGAAGCCTTTTGTCCTATAACAGCTGACCCAATCGAAACACCTGCAAGCAATATTGAGGAAAACAATGCACTTGCTATTTTATTATCAACTATGCCAGCTACCCCTGCTCTACCAAGCTCATCAGTGCCAGGTGATGAAATAGCAATATCTATTCCGTGAGGAAGAATAATCCTATTCCAGTTTATATTTATGCGAGCTCTTGCAACATTCGAGTCAAATGAATAGCCACCTATCAATCTTGAGCCTCTGGGTATTAAAACCGTATCACCAGTCTCTGCATAAACATTACTACTAACCACAGCACGTAGCGTCCCTTGTAGATCAGAATTTATTGCAGTTTCAAGAACAGCATCAATAATTTTACCTTGAGTAATCATAAACCCAAGTTTCCCTACTTTGGTAGCTACACTCGGCTGTACTGAAGTGTTGGATAAAACGGCATCGGCAGCCTTGTCCTCTTTACCACCACCTGAAATTGCTAACATTTGTGCACCACGTCTGTCTCTAGGATAACCACCACCCCCTATTGTAGGAAACGAGGTTGGTAAATTGCTAGTAATATTGCTATGAGGGAAGTTTTGCTTTGGCAAAACAGGCATATTTGACATAGGCGTTTCTTTTGGTTTTTCTTCTTCTTTTTTTACCATTTCTTCTTTTTTAGCCTGTTTTACTTCCGGTATAATTTGCGGTGTAGAAAGAGGAGGTAAAGATGGCAGATCAGTTATTATTCTTTCATGAACCATGGTATTATCTGGAACTTTCTCCAACTTTCCTTTCAATTCTTGAACATTTTGCTCCGTTTCTTCCTTTCTAATGACTTCCACATCCTCTTCATCAGAGGAAGGACTAAAATAGAGATAATATATCCCACCAACTAGAAGCACTAAAATAACGACCATTAATGCTCTATGGCCTTGATTAGAGCCAACTGTTACTACCTTGCTCTCTATTTCTGACTCATTTTCCGAGTTGTTACGCTTTTCTTTACTCATATCACATATACCACAGCTAAAGTGACCTATTTATAATTTCAACTTCATTATTCTCATAACGCATGAACAACTTCTTATGCACCCCTTTTATTATAACATAACCATCAAATAACAGTCTTTTACAAGGTAATTTAGTTTTACCCTCTTCTGTAAAAATCTGAGGTATTTTGTTACTGTCCCTAAATTTAAAATAGGTTAAATAGCCATCGTCAAATAACTCAATTGGTATTATATCAGTGTTAACACCTTCATCGATATATGTATAATTGTACTTCGTGTCATTTTCCTGTATTACTCCTTCTGGCTTGTCTACAACATATTGCATTTGAGTAGGCGTTGATACTTCATCTAAATCAACATCAAATTCATCTTCCTCTTGAGGGTAATAAAAACGTACTACATAAGATATATCTTTTTCAGCAGAGTAATCGTGACTTATTTTCTCAGTATCAGTATCTGGGTATTTATCATAGTTTGGTCTTGAGATTAAATCAAAAATGTAATTTCTTTTTTTGGTTGTTGTAATAATCATGTTAGTGCGGCTACTAACTTCAAATGGCATGATAAGTAATTTATTGTCATAAGGGCTAATTTTCCAACTTGACGCATCACCAACAGCAATGTTTTTAACTTTTTCTCCTTTTGCAAATTCAATATAAGAATAGTAACCTTGACTGAAAACAACTGTGAATACTTCGTTAGGGCTATACACAAAAGTTTTTATTCTACTATCTACAGAAATAGGCTTATTGTAATTAACTGATGCACTTAAACTGCTATTTATCAGTAAAGCTAAAACTAATAATATTCTACACATATTCATCATCTACCCTATAAGAAGTAACCTGAAATCCTAACGGATTAACGTATCTTTGCTGATCATTCATTTCAAGTGATGCATATTTATACGACATGATGACTATCTTGTTTTTTCTTACAGAGCTTCCATCTTTTCGTGTAAATTCCACAGTAAATCTCACCTGAAAGGTATCATCATACAATTTCTGAATTGAGCGAATCTTAAACTCATTTTTAACAAAACCTGAATATAAATTAAAAAGATCATCCATGTTCTGCGAACTTATATAATTTTTAAATTCATTGTATACATTGGATGAAGAAAATAACCTCACCTTTGTGTAATAGTTATAATTATAGTTATATTGATCAAAAACCTCTCTTGCCTTTATATATTCTGCAATAAAATGATTGTTCAGTACTTTATCCGCAGAATATTGTTTTACTGTAACAGGATCAACCAATTGCACTATTCCAGATTTTTTTTCAATTTCTATAACAAATGGTTCAATAGTGCTACTTGTACTAATTTTAAATATAGCCAATATGCTTACAGAAATTGCTACTAATAATATTAATGTAAATAAAAGTAAAGTATTTCTCTGAGCAACAACTGTGCTATGACGACTCGAACTCCAATTTATATCCTTATCCAACGACTCATTATTTTTCTGTTTGAAAAACTTTAGCATCTTAATTTTCTTAAAACCTTAACCTATATTAACGAACATAGTAAATCAACAAAGTAGTTACAACAAAAAAGCTAAAAAACCCTTAACTTGTGGCCTAGCTTACCAAATTTTGTCTCCATATATGAACCATTATACTGATTACGCTCCATAATAAGTGGTAGACACCTTGTAACCTCTATACCACTGTTTTTCAACTCTGATAACTTTCTACCGTTATTTGTAAGTAATTGGACTTTTTTAATGCCTAATTTCTTGAGCATTTCAGCTGCAACGGCAAAATTCCTTTCATCATCTTCAAAACCCAATACTCTATTTGCATCCACAGTATCAAGATTATATTTTCTCTGCATATCATACGCCCTTAACTTATTAGTTAAACCAATGCCCCTACCATCTTGCATAAGGTATAATATAATGCCACCGCTAGAGTCAGCCATTATTTGGATTGCTTGATGTAATTGGCTTCTACAATCGCACGATAAGCTGTCTAATAAATCGCCTGTATAGCATGAAGAATGAATCCTCACTAACGGGTCACCATCTTCATTTGGATTGCCAATAATAATTGCATAATGTTCCCTCCCGCCACTTTTGGTTCTATAAGATATGATATTTACTTCCTGAGTCTGCTTCAAAAATAGTGATGTTTTACACACTTCATATAAACCCTGGTTTCGTTGAAAATTATTTATGAATGATGTGTCTAGCGCAATGACGTCATTTTTCTCACACCAATCTTGCATCTCATCCTTATCTTTAAAAGTCATATCGATCACTAACGCATATGGCAATAATTCTGAGAATTTAAGCAAAGTAGTAGCACATTTATCTATCATCTTTGAACGTTGCAATTCTCTTGTGCTATCTTCTGTTGAACAGTTTACTAAATAAAGTAGCTCATCAAAGTTGTTTACCGGTAAGCGTTTGCTGCCATTTTCTTCATTTTGGAACGTATACTGCACCTTACTTAGAGTCAAAGTGACACATAGATTGTCTGATATGAGCTTATACTGATCAAATGAATCCCTCTCTAAAGTTTCAGCAGCAGCAAACAATAGATAATTACTTTCATCATGTATTACAATTGGCAGACCACGCCTGATTTCACTGATGGCCCTCTCTACTTTATTTTTACTTTGATTTCCTATTAACATTTTACCTACATCAAATAACGACAAGAAGTTTGGTGCGGCCGAGAAGACTTGAACTTCCAAGGCCTTATGAGCCACAGCGACCTCAACGCTGCGTGTCTACCATTCCACCACGACCGCACTTTATTCTAGCTTTTATATAATTATTTTAAATTACTTAATCATTTTAGGATTCTTCATCCAAAGTGTCAATCTGATACTAGGATAATTTATAAATTATCTGTATAATTCTGCTATGAATAGATCTCTTGCATTAATGGTAAGGAATTTTTAGGAGACACACAGAATACTTGGGAGAAGCGCAAGCAAGTTTTGATGCAAAATCAGAAAGCAGGTTAAGGGCTGTGATCATAAATTTCAATTATTTAAGATGATTGTGTCACTAATTTTAAGCTCAGGTTTTTATACAAATGAATATAGCTAATATCTTTATTTTTTTAACCTTATCTCTTATAACCAGCTTTCACTCTGCCCATGCACAGATATTATACACGTGGTCTCAAGCTATTCCGGAAAATAAATTAAGTGTACGTGCAATTATAGACAATGATACTTGTCCCATTGTTTATGTCGACGGCGAGGAGATAGAAATGCTAAGTCGCAGCTCAATTAACAATGGTGATCACACCGAAACAGTTTGTGAACTGACAGTAGAAATGAGTGCCGAAAACATTAGTATTGACAATATACAGGTTCCCACACTACCAGAAAAGATTAGCAAAATTGCTTTTATTGGTGATACAGGCTGCAGAATAAATGCATTATTTCAACAGGAATGTAATTCGGTAGATAGTTGGCCTTTAAAAAAAAACTTAGATTCTATTGCCTCTCATAAACCGGACCTAATTATCCACGTTGGCGATTATCATTACAGAAAAACAAAATGTAGAAATGAGCAAAAGTGCGGTAATATTTATGGATACAATAAAGAAGCTTGGTACGCTGATTGGTTCGAGCCTGCAAAGGATATTCTACCACAATCTTCTTTTCTCTTTGTCAGGGGAAACCATGAAAGTTGTGACAGAGCTCATGAAGGATGGTTTAGATATCTAGATCCATACCCCTTTTTATCTGAAAAATGTGAAAATTTCGTCCCTAGCTGGTCTTTAGACATTGGACCGA
Organism: Rickettsiales bacterium; assembly: GCA_031266615.1. GTDB lineage: Bacteria > Pseudomonadota > Alphaproteobacteria > Rickettsiales > Anaplasmataceae > Wolbachia. The sequence goes on along the minus strand of JAISAR010000032.1, from coordinate 994 downwards.
TGAGATTTTTTATCTTCGACTCTTCGTCTGGTGAAGATATTTTCACAACTCAAAGTACAATTGATGCTTTTGAGAAGCAATTTAACAAACTAACACAAGATAGTTCTAACAAACCCACGTGGTTTTTAACTCACAGACCGCTTTGGAGATCTCCAAAAAAAGAACTTTTGACATTAAAAAGTCATGGCAATCTCACACAAATTGAAGCTTTTGGGGATAAATTTCCAAGCAATGTCACTACCGTAGTTTCCGGTCACATTCATATAGCTCAGATCTTATTGATGGCTAATGTTCCAGACCAGATTATAGTCGGAAACGGTGGTGCACTATTACACGCTCAAGATCAGGAACCCACTTATCAAAATGTAGAATTTAGTTACTCAAACGGCAAAAATTACCTAGCACATGAAGTTAGAAACTTTTTTGGTTTCGGTTTTGCAATATTAAACTTAGATGATCACGAATTTACTTTCTATAATCAAGATAACCAGGAAATGTATTCTACACAGCTAACGGAAGACTTTGAGCTTAAGATGGATTAAAGCCACGATTTTAGGTAAATAACAAACACTAAACTTCTTGCATCTAAAAGGCAATTATTCTTGGCATTTTTTGTGTGCTCTTAAATTGCCTTAGCTATGAATATTAAGAAATTTACTAAATGGAGAAAAAAAGCAAAAGAAGCTCCGTGGTGGCTAATTATTTACTTTTGTGTCGAAATGTTGGCGTTTTCTTATCCTAAACGCTTAATAAGTGCGACTTAGCTGCTTTTTAATGCAACTTAACCTTAGCCATAAACGTTTAAGAAATTCACTAAGCAGAAAAAAAGGCAAAAGAAACCCCGAGTAGCTAGTTATTCACTATCTATCTTATGATATTGGCGTTTTTGATGTCTTAAACGACTTATAAGCGCGTTTGAGCTTGTGTAGGTAAAAAACCAGAAGTTTTAAAAAGACATGCAGTGCACATAGTGCGAAAAATTAAACATGAGACG
>JAISAR010000027.1 GCA_031266615.1 Rickettsiales bacterium | reverse complement strand
GGTGAAATTAATAAAGACATGAGGTGCACATAGTGCAAAAAATTAAACATAAGACGCCAACCGTGATACTTTCGTCGTTTAATCTGCACAGATTGAAGCTAAATGAATAGCTCCACTATTATAATAAGGGGACTGGAGGAATTTGTCAAGTAGTTTTTTCGCACATGCCAAAGCTGATCTGTTATGCAAGAAGTCTAGCCAATGGCTACGCTTAGAAGTAAGAAATTAGATATGAAAAGACCTCATTTCTACTGCCAGTGCTAGCACCGCTAATTTACTAACCATATTCCAAAGCAGTAGAGTTTTATTTTCCACAACCTGGCTGACGTCATGGAATTTACAGTCAGTGGAATTTAAGCTAGAATATATATCTTTTCTGCTGTTGCACCGGTATAAGTAGCAGGTTGGCGTATTTCCTATATAATACATCAGCGGCTCTGCAGGACTATGTTCAAATACATCGATGGTTGGCACACCTTCTTGTATAATAACGCTACTCACTTCTATTCCTTCTTTTATCTTTTTCATTTTATTGCGCTTTTTTTTATTGAGGCTTAGTACTTCCTCTCCACTTGTTGCTGTTATAATGCCCATTCCGTATGTTCCATTGTTTGCCTTGATGAAAACATAAGGTTGAGTTTTTATTTTATATTCTTCATATTTTTTTTGCACTAAGGACAGCACTTGATCAACTTTAGCTGCCACCGTTTCTAGCGATGAATTGTCGTTGAAATTAACACTACTACAACTTTCTGTAGGTGCAGAAATAAGCCACGGGTCTATTTCAAATTCGCTACAAAGTTCGGACGCTAGTTTTTGATAGATTTCAAAATATTGAAATTTCTGCCTGCTGTGCCAACCATATAATGGACTTGGCACTATCTCTTGTTTTACATTTTCTAGCGTGTCTGGAATGTGGCTTGTCATATCCCGGTTCAGTACAACAACATCAGGCACAAATCCTGAAGTTGTCTTCAGGAGAGAGTTTTCTTTCACGACAGTTTCATATGGTTCTATTAAATTGTATGCTTCGTTGTGAAAGAGGCCAATTCTAGTCTCAAAACCTGCGAGTTGGAGTATTTTTTCTATGGCAAATACGTTCTCTATATACATTTTATTTCGCGTGTAGTTCTCCGGTATTATGAGAATTTTTTTATGTTGTTTTTCTTTAAAGTAGCTCTTCATTAGCTCTGCTGCTGTCGCTTTTGATACCTCACTTAGGTTGTTGAACCCTGCAGGAAACAAATTAGCGTCTATAGGGGCGATTTTGTAACCGGAGTTTCTTAGGTCTATGGAACTATAAAACGGCAATGTGAGGCCATCAAACTTCTCCTCGAACCAACTATTTAAACTTTTTTTTAACTTTGGATGAATTATATTTTGCATCTACGCTTTTAATGTTATAAGGAAAGTATTATATTATGAGCTATAATTAAACATATCTAGCACATTTGATTAAAGATTAAAGTATAATGAAATTGCCATTTGAAGTGATAGAAAAATGATTCAACATGACAGCAGTAAAATGTATGGAACTACCATACTGTCAATTAGAAGAGACAAAAGTGTAGTAGTAATAGGCGATGGACAGGTTTCACTGGGCCACACTGTTATAAAATCCGGAGCAAAAAAAGTCAGGCGCCTTTCTGGTGATTCTGTAATTGCCGGTTTTGCAGGGGCAACAGCTGATGCATTTACTCTCTTTGAAAGATTGGAATCTAAACTTGACAGGCACCCAGGACAATTAATGAGAGCATGTGTTGAGCTTGCAAAAGATTGGAGAATGGATAAATACTTAAGAAAATTGGAAGCTATGATGATTGTTGCAGATAAATCTATTTCGTTAGTGATTACAGGAACAGGTGATGTTCTTGAACCTGAAGATGGGATCGCAGCTATTGGTTCTGGAGGAAATTTTGCTCTATCCGCAGCAAGAGCTTTAATTGATGTAAAAGGAATATCAATAGAGGAGATTGCGAAAAGAGCTATGAAAATAGCAGCTGATATATGTGTTTATACAAATCATAATGTAGTTATTGAAAAGATAGAGGGATAGTATGTCTTCTGAACGAAAAATTTTATGCACTAATTTCTCCAATCAGCCTATGAGGCTTTCAGAAGGGCAGTTTTATGGTAGTGATACTTACAATGAGAAAAATGACCTCTATGAAAACGCTAAAAATGGCTGTGATTCAAATAACAACAACGCTCAAGTTAATAACAGTACACAAGTCTTATTGGACGATCTGCCGCCACAAAAGATAGTTAAGGAGTTGGATAGGTTCATAATTGGACAGAATGATGCAAAGTGTGCTGTCGCTATTGCACTCAGGAATCGTTGGCGTCGCAATAGAGTTTCTCTTCCTTTACGTGATGAAATTATACCTAAAAATATACTGATGATTGGTCATACAGGGATTGGTAAAACAGAAATAGCTCGCCGCTTAGCAAAGCTTGCAGGTGCACCGTTCATAAAAATTGAAGCAACGAAATTTACCGAAATAGGATACGTCGGGCGTGATGTTGACTCGATAATACGTGATTTAGTTGATGCAGCAATAGTTTTAGTTAAAGAGAAAGCTCGCAAAGCTCTAGCTAAAAAAGCTTTGAATTTAGCTGAGAGGATAATAGTTAATTCTATGGTCGGTGAAGATGCAACCGAAGAGAGTAAAAGGGTTTTCAGAGAAAAATTGAGGAATAAAGAGTTTGAAGATGGGGAAGTTTCCATTAACGTCAGGGAAAGTAAGAGTATGCTACCAGCTTTTGATATACCAGGCATGCCAGGTGGGCAAGTTGGCGTGGTGAACGTAACAGAACTAGTGGGCAAAATGTTTAATGGGGGCAAAAAGACAAAAACTATTACAGTTAAGGTAAAAGAAGCTCGAGAAATATTGGTTAACGAGGAAAGTGAGAAGTTAATGGATGAAGATAAGATAATCAAAGAAGCGATTGATCTTGTCAGCAATGAAGGCATAGTATTTTTGGATGAAATAGACAAAATTGCAGCACGTACAGAAGTAAAAGGTGAAGTAAATAGAGAAGGAGTACAACGTGATTTATTACCGCTGCTTGAAGGAACAACTGTTTCAACTAAGTATGGCCATGTAAAGACAGACCATATATTATTTATTGCATCTGGTGCCTTTCATTTATCTAAACCGTCTGACCTTTTACCGGAATTGCAGGGTAGGTTACCAATCAGAGTAGAGCTTAAGGCACTTACTCAAGAGGATTTAATAAGAATATTAAAGGAACCCGAGTCTAGTTTATTGAAGCAGTATATAGCTTTAATGAAAACAGAAAATGTAATGCTTGAGTTCACCGATGATGGTATCAAAACTATAGCTGAAATAGCGTTTACAGTTAATAGGCAAGTAGAAAATATAGGTGCAAGAAGGCTCCACACTATCATGGAGAAACTTTTAGATGAAATAAGTTTTATTGCTACTGAGAAGAATGGTGAAAAATTTGTTATAGATGGCAAGTATGTGAAAGATAAACTCGAATCGATTTCAAAACAGTTGGATTTATCTAAGTTTATACTTTAATAAAGCTCTGATAGTAATGGCAATATTAGAATAGTAGGAAGTGAGCCAAGTCATGAGGATTTAGAGAAAAACACAGATGTCAAAGTCAAACTTGGCGGTAAGGAATTAAGTCTTGTTAATGCTATAAAAGAGCTAGAACAACAGAACAAGCTTAGCGAACCAAGAATAGAAGGGCTACATTGGGCTTCTCGCGTACCTAACCACTACACAGAAAGCTGGTAGACAACAGTGAAGAAAAGCACCCAATAGAAACAAAAAACTACTTGACAAATCTCGCCAACCCCGTTATCATAAGGTTGAAGCTATTCATTTAACTTCGCAATCTGCAGATTAAAATGACAAAGGAAACTTTGTATTTGGCGTCTCATGTTTAAATTTTTGCACTATGTGCACTCCATATCTTCATAAAACTTCTGGTTTTTACCTATACAAGCTGAAACGCGCTTATAAGTCGTTTAAGACAGTATAGAACGTCAAATAGAACAAGGGAGAATTTGAATACTAGCTGCTCTGGGTTTATTTTGCCTTTTTTTTCTGATTAGTAAATTTTTTAATATTTAAACTAAGGTCTGTTGCAGTTTAAAAGTCGCTAAATTGCAGCGTTTAAGGCATAAAAACGCCAATACTGAAAATAAATATTGACTAGGGCTTCTTTTGTCTTTTTTTGCTTGATTATGCAGAAGAAGTCCATTTTCAATCCCTTTTTACATAAATACTAAAAATATATCTAAAAATTATAACGAATTCCTACCTCTAAAGTTGCATCTGGTATTTTTATCGGTGGTTTAAAACCACTTAGTTGCCCGCCTACGGTAATACCAACTGCACCGACTATCTGTGGAGTAATTTCATAATCAACACCAACCTTCAGTTTATAAGAAATAGAACCCAGTATTTTGTCTGCTAGAGTTAACATTTCTTTTTCTTCTACTATTGGTAGTTTTGTTTCTCTTTTCACTGTAAGTATTGCTTCTTTTACTGGTGGTATTGTTTTTTTTCCATCTGCCACAGTAGTAGTTTCCTTATCTACTTCAGTTATTTTTTCTTTTGCTGTTGGTTGCATTGGCGGTTTTGTTTCGTCCTCTACTGGTGGTTTTGGTTCTTCTTCTGCAGGTGGTTTCGGCTCTTCTTCAGTTGTAGGTTTTAGCTTTTCTTTCACTGGTGGTTTTGTTTTGTCTTTCGCTGTAGGTTTTGGTTTTTCTTTCACTGGTGGTTTTTTTGTATCCTTTTTCTCCCTTTTTTTTGGTCCTACAACTAAATCTCCAACAAGATCAAACATATCACCAAGAATACTTCTCATTTTTCGTGGCTCTCCCATTGCTAGATCTTTAGGACCTTTACTGCTACCAAAAGGTACGATTTGAAGATATCCTCCTAAGCCTACACCAACATAAAGTTTCACTGGATTAGTACCAGGATTAGGATAATAACGGTAATTTGCTAGTAGACTAGCTCCTATGTTCTGTAGTGACCGAATCTCACTGAGAACCTCAAGTTCGAACTTGGATTTTTTGTTATAATGATAACCAAAAACAACTCCAGGCTCCATTTTAAAGCCATCACCCCACCCAGCACCAAAGTTTAAACCTGTGTAGTATTTATTTTCTAAATCAGCCGCATCCTTTGCTACACCTGCTAAAGATGAAGTAAGTAATATGGCAAAAGCAAACAATTTCTTCATCTCCATATGGACCTCATACTGTGTTTGTCCTTCCTCAAAACAGGCTGGATTAAGAGGGAATAAGCGTCTAAACAATTCTGTTTGCTGGCTTAAGCATATTTTACTTTGAGAATAATTTTATTCATAGTTAGATTATCTAAGCATTAAACAGGGTGCAATACTGAAGATTAATACTCACACTAAAAATTATAACGAATTCCTACCTCTAAAGTTGCATCTGGCATTTTTATCGGTGGTTTAAAGCCACTCAATTGCCCGCCTACGGTAATACCAACTGCACCAACTATCTGTGGAGTAATTTCATAATCAACGCCAACCTTCAGTTTATAGGAAATAGAACCCAGTATTTTGTCTGCTACAGACTGGCCTTCAGGTTTTTCTCCCCCTGCTTTGTTAGCATAAATAGGTGAAACTGTAGTTGCACTTATAGCCCCAGCTGCATCACCACCTTCTTCATCAGTTTGAGTTCCAGCACCTTCCTCATCAGTTTGAGTTCCAACACCTTCTTCATCAGTTTGAGTTCCAACGTCTTTTTCACCAGTTTGAGTCCCAACATCTATTTTACCAGTTTGAGTCCCAACATCTTTTTTACTAGTTGGGATACCCGTACTACCGCCACCAAAGCCAAAAGGTACTATTTGAAGATATCCACCTAAACCTCCACTGACGTATAGTTTAACAGGGTCGATATCAAGGTCAGGATAAAAACGGTAGTTTGCCAATAAGCTAGCTCCTATGCTCTTTAATGATTTAACATTACTGAGAACCTCAAGTTCAAATTTAGAGTTTTGGTCATAATGATAACCAAAGACGACGCTAGGTTTCACTACAAAGCCACCACCCCATCCAGCACCAAAGTTTAAACCTGCGTAGTACTGACTTTCTAAACTAGCCGCTACATCACCCGCTGCACTCGCTAAAGATGAGGTGAGTAACACAGCTAAGGTGCATAATCTCTTCATTTTCATATAACTCCTCATACAAAAAAAAATATATATAATGCACAAGTATATAACCTTTATATTAAAAAAGGTATAATCGCATGTCAAAAAAAGTATAACTATAAAGTTAGGGAGGCGCTACTCAGATTTTTATATAACTATGTTTACTATCTTATTTGGTACAGCATATATAGCGCGAACTTTGCTTTGATCGATCCTATTGGACACAGAGTCTATTGCTATTTTCTTTAATTCTTCTTGAGATAAGTCAACTGCCACCTCGATTGTTGTACGCAATTTTCCATTGATCTGAACTGCTATGGTCACCATATCATCAATTAGCAGTGACTTGACAGCTTGTGGCCAAGGCTTTAGATATAGCATACCTTCGCCTCCTATTTCTTGCCATAAGTTTTCAGCCAGGTGTGGTATAAATGGCTCAATTACTCTGATTAGTATACATATACCTTCATCAATAAGAGATTTTCCATTTTTCACATCTATTTCAGTTATTAAATTCGTCATTTCACGGAATTTTGCCACTACGCAGTTTAATCTGCAGCTTTCCAAGTCATCTGTAAGCCCGTGCAAGAGCTTATGTATTTTTTTTCTGTATTCTAGAAGTTTACCTGTAACATTTTTATTTGGTGTCATTCCAGCATGTGACAATATGTCTTCTTTCTGAATCCCAGTGTCAGCTACTCGGATGACAGGCTTGAATTGCATTACCATGCGCCACAATTTATTTATATAGCGAGAACAACCTTCTACACCATCATCGGACCATTCCATATCTTTCTCTGGAGGAGTGTCAGATAATACGAACAAGCGAGCAGTATCAGCACCGTACTTTTCTATGATAAAATTTGGGTCAACTGTATTCTTTTTTGATTTGCTCATCTTCTCGACTTTTCCAACTTGAATCTCAGCACTTTGTGCCATCAATTCCTTTGCTTCTTCAGGAAAAAGCCACTTACCATTCTCATCTTTGTAAGTTACATGGCAAACCATTCCTTGAGTGATTAAAGTAGAGAAAGGCTCCTTAGTATTAAGGTAACCACATTTGGTCAAAGCGCGGCAGAAAAATCGTGAGTAAAGCAGGTGCAAGATCGCATGTTCTATTCCACCTATATAATAATCTACAGGCATAAAACGACTACACGCATCCTTATTGATAGACTTATTTTCACTGCAAAATGCAGCAAAATACCAAGAAGATTCAAAAAAGGTGTCAAGTGTATCAGTTTCACGCTCTGCTTGCTTTCCGCATTTTGGGCAATCAACGAATTTCCAAGTTGGATGTTTATCAAGCGGATTGCCACCACTTTTAAATTCCACATCTGTTGGCAGAACTACGGGAAGGTCTTTTTCTGGCACTTGCACAGTTCCACAATCTTTACAATATATTATAGGTATAGGGCATCCCCAATAACGTTGCCTTGAAATTCCCCAATCATGTAAACGATAGTTTATCGTTTTTTTGCCTATTCCTTCTTCTTCAAGCTTTTTAACGGCTACTTCCTTTGCTTTGCTGACAGTTAATCCGTTTAAGAATTCAGAGCTGAACATCGCTCCATCGCCGGTATACACTTCTTTTAAGGTCTCTGTGGCTTGCGCACCCTCTTCACGAACTACAGGAATAATCGGCAAATCATATTTCTGTGCAAATTCAAAATCACGCTGATCATGCGCAGGGCATCCAAAAATTGCACCTTCTCCATACTCCATCAATACAAAATTCGCTATATAAAGCGGCAATTCCTTGTCAAGGAATGGGTGTTTAACGTTCAATCCGGTGTAAATTCCAAATTTTTCGTCATTTTCCCCCTTTGTGTTTATATCATCAATTGTCATTCCAGCGCGTGACGCTGGAATCCATTCATCTTTTTGCTGGATCCCAGTGTCGGAGCACTGGGATGACAAAACTTCAGGAGCATCTGGAAGCGTGATATCCTGCACAATAGGGTGCTCTGCTGCTACTGCAAGAAAAGAAGCTCCAAACAAAGTATGCGGAGAAGTTGTAAAAATCTTTAATTTCTTATTTAGGCCAACTATTTCAAACTCTATGGTGACTCCTTCGGATTTTCCTATCCAGCGCTCTTGCATTGTTTTGACTTTCTCTGGCCAATTTTTTAAATCTTGCAAACACTTGAGTAAATCTTCAGCGAAATCAGTAATCTTTAAAAACCATTGGGATAACTTACGTTTTTCAACAACTGCGCCTGACCGCCACCCTTTTCCATCGACTACTTGTTCATTTGCAAGCACTGTTTGGTCTACTGGGTCCCAGTTAACCCACGACTCTTTTCGGTAGGCAAGCCCATGCTTTAAAAAATCCAGGAAAAATTTTTGTTCGTGTTTGTAATAGTCAGGCTCACATGTGGAAAGTTCACGCTCCCAATTATAAGAAAGACCTATAGATCTAAGCTGCGCATGCATACTATCTATATTCTCTTTCGTCCATGCCGCAGGGCTAATATTATTGTCCCTTGCGGCATTTTCAGCTGGCAACCCAAATGCATCCCAGCCAATTGGGTGTAAGACCTCAAATCCGCAAGCTCTCTTATAACGCGCTATCACATCCCCTATTGCATAGTTACGTAAGTGTCCCATGTGAATTTTTCCAGATGGATATGGAAACATCTCCAACACGTAACATTTCTCTTGCTTGCTGTCCTTGCTTACAGAAAAATTCCACTTATCTTGATAAAATTTTTCAACGTTTTTAAAATCATATTTCATATAAATCCAAATTCAATTACAGTTCATATGCTTCAAAGGATCAACCGCTTGACCATTGTGTCGTATTGTAAAGCACATCTGCGGATCTTTATCCTGCGTACTTGATTTACTCGCAGATCCAATTACTTGACCCTGTTTTACTTTATCACCAATTTCAACGTGTATGTTTTTTAAATAGGAGTACACAGTCACATAATTATCTTTGTGTTCCACTATAATTAAATTTCCATACCACCTCAGCCCTTTGCCTACGTATATCACTTTACCAGGTGCAGAAGCAACCACATTTGTTCCGCCTTGAGCAGCAATTTTTACTCCATCTTTACATACTTCATCAGAGGAGGCAGTTGAAATAACAGTACCTTTAACTGGCATTACAAATTTGCAATTTACCCCATTAATTTCCACATTTTGCGCTTTATTGTTATCTCTATATACCTTATCTATGACGGCTTTTCTATTTTCTTTTCTTATTGAAGAATCAACATCCTCTCTAATTAAACGGTATTCCCTTGTATATTCTAGGTCTCTTTTGCCATAAAACTCTTCACCTTTAAGCAGCACAGGTGCAGGTTTTTGCAGGCCACAGCTTATTAGTATTGCCAATAATATAAAGAATGAGGCTATACGCCACATAAATCTATTTAGATGATTTAAACTATATAAAATAGCATACTTTTGAAGGTAAAAAGATTTTTATGTTATTTTTTCTGTTGTTAATTTACTTCTTGGCATTTTGTAATGATTTATGTTAAATCATTCTAAAATTAGTTAAGCTTACTCTGAAGGAACAGTTGTAGTTTGTTTTTTAGATGGGTTTGGTTGACTTTACCCAGAAAAAGTGGAGACAAAGATCACAATTTATTTGTTTATATCTCCAATTTTATCACACATAATGGAGACAAAGATCACAATTTATTTATTTACGTCTCCAATTTTACCACACATAATGGAGACAAAGATCACAATTTATTTATTTACGTCTCCAATTTTATAGCTCATAATGGAGACAAAGATTTACATTTCGTGTTTTATGTCTCCATCATTTATTGGTAGGCAAGCTGAGTTAAAGCAATTACTGGAGCTTAAAGAAAAAAATACCGCTTCTTTTGTTGTAGTCAAAGGAAGGCGTCGTATAGGAAAAAGTCGATTAATTCAAGAGTTCGGTAAGCATTTTGAGCAATATTACTCATTTATAGGTTTACCACCGGAGAAGCATACTACAATATCTCACCAACTTAATGAATTTTCTAGGCAAATTGCTAGGCAATTTAATACGTCTTTTGCTAGGTATGATGACTGGAGCGATTTACTATGGGCAGTTGGCGAGCGTCTACTATCAGGGAAAATATTACTGCTATTTGATGAAATCTCTTGGATGGGCTCAAAAGACCCAACTTTTTTAGGCAAAATAAAGAATTTTTGGGATACACAACTAAAAAATAACAACAAGTTAATTTTTGTTGTGTGTGGATCTGCATCATCTTGGATCGAAAAAAACATACTCAGTAGCACTGGTTTTGTAGGAAGAATATCGATGACTTTGACACTCGGGGAATTAACGCTTTCTGATTGTAATAGATTTTGGCCAAAAAATATTTCAGCATATGAAAAATTTAAGGTACTCGCAGTAACTGGTGGAATTCCAAAATATTTAGAAGAGGTAAATTTTAAACACAGTGCTGAAGAAAATATCAAAAAGCTTTGTTTCTTGAAAGGTGGGTTTTTAGTTGAGGAATTTGACCAAATATTCTCAGATTTATTCATGCGAAAAACAGCTTTTTATAAGCAAATAGTCAGGGCTCTTTCTACTGGAGCTAAAGAACAGGAAGAAATTTGTGCTGCTTTAGACATTGCAAGACACGGACGCATTTCCGAGTATCTATATGAGCTCGAGCTTGCTGGTTTTATTACAAAGGATCACACTTGGAATATAAAAACGGGTATTGATTCACGACTGAGAAGGTACAGACTTCAAGATAACTATTTAAGGTTTTATCAAAAATATATTGAAAAAAATCTAGGAAAAATTAATCGTGACGCCTACTCCATGGGATTGCTTGCATCTCTACCGGAGTGGCATACAATCATCGGACTTCAGTTTGAAAATTTGGTGCTTAACAATAGAAAGAGCATACATAATATCTTAGGAATTGATGGAATAGTAAGCGAAAATCCATTTTTTCAGAGGAAGACAAGCAATAGTGCTGGTTGTCAAATTGATTATATGATTCAAACAAAGTTCAACACTCTCTACATTTGCGAAATCAAATTTTCAAAAAATAAAATTGGTCATTCAATAATCCAGGAAGTACAAACGAAAATAGATACACTAAACCGTCCAAAAGGCTTTTCATGCCGTCCAGTCCTCATTCACGTTAATGGTGTAAGTGACGATGTTATAGATAGTGACTACTTTGCAAACATAATTGATTTTGGAGAGTTATTGAATTGTAATACCAATGGTAATAGGACAAATTAAAGGTACCGTTTTGCCAGTCAACAATGGTGTCACCCAAGTAGCCCCTTCTCCTGTCATCTAAGTAGCTGACACTGTGATCCAGGATACTACTTTAGTAATAAACATTTAAAAAATCTACTAAATGAAAAAACAAGGCAAAAGAAGCCCTGGTCAATATCTATTTAGGAACTTGGCGTTAATGTCTTATACGCTTGACAAGTAGCTGACCTTGGGGTTGTAAATACCCATGATGTTATTATAAGGGGAATGTTGAAGTTTGTCAAGCAATTTTTTGTGAAAAAAATGGGATTGGTTAAATTTTTAACTAATTTAAAAAAAAGGCAAAAGAAACCCCGTGATGTGAGTTGTTTACTGTTCTCTCAAAAACTTGGCGTCCGGTTCTCTCTTACACCGCTTAGTAAGCGAGGTTCAGCTAATGTAGACAAAAAATTATAAAGACATGCAGTGTCCATGCTGCAAAAATTAAACATAACACGCCTTGTTTTATACTGTGCTTTTGTCACTTAATACAAGATTAGAGATAAATTTTAGGCCTAAAACACCCACAATTCTATTGTAAGGGGGTTGGCGAAGGTTGTCAAGTAGTTTTTTGTTCTATTCCTATGGCCAGTGTTACGCACTGGAGTGACATAAATCTTGTGTTGTTTAAAAAGAGTGCTTAGGGCAGAAAAAAATATGACAATTCTCAGTGTCATTGGAAGGTTTTGCTTAAAAATATATTTTATTTCATTTAGAATATCTTACTTGGTTTGTTTATATATAGTGAATAAGTTACTACAGAAGTTTTACAGCATTATTTATTGTCTTTACCGTGCTTTGATTGACACAATTTATAATGACGGAATGGAACATGCTGGATATTTATCATTTTTAATCCTATTGTCAATATTCCCTTTCCTCATCGTTTTAATAGCTTTAGCGTCAACATTTGCAAATTTCTTAGACCAATATAACATCGGCTGGGCATTTATAATTGATCACATGCCACAGGACATTTTATCATCCTTAATGCCGCGTATTAGGGAGATAATATCCGGTCCACCACAGAGTTTATTGACTTTGGCAATTGTGGGTGCTGTTTGGACGGCTTCGTCAACGATTGAAGGGCTGAGAACAATATTGAATAAAGCCTACAAAGTCCCAGTTTCGCCACCTTATATATTGAGAAGGGTGCTCAGTATATTACAATTTTTGGTAATTACGCTCATTATAACTCTGACTATAGTATTCTCCACATTAGTGCCAATGCTGATTGATTTGTCCTATCATGGGATAAGTTATACTAAATATCTCCTCATCGAATTTGTACTCTTCATAGTGGTTTCCTGGCTATACTTTATGCTGCCCAGCGTAAAACAAAATATGTCAGATGTATTTCCTGGATCTTGTGTAGCTGTTATGCTTTGGACAGCTTCTGCTTCAGCTTTCAAACAATACTTAAAAGCTTCCTTTGGCCAATTGGACTTAATATACGGAAGTTTGGGTGGTGTGGTAGTGTCATTACTATTTTTCTATATAGTGAGCTTAATTTTTATATATGGAGCAAAGTTTAATTTTCAGCTAAAATGTTTTAATGAGTCTCGCTAAGGAAAAAGAATGGGTAAGTTAGAAGGCAAAATAGCTTTAATTACCGGGGCTTCAGGTGGAATTGGGTCTGCTGTTGCAAAAAGGTTTGTAAAGGAAGGTGCGTGTGTAATTTTAATTTCAAGGTCTATTGATCATCTCAAGCCACTGTACAATGAAATTGAGGAATTTGAAGAATTCAAAGAAGGCTCTGTTAAGCTAATTCAACTTGATCTTTTGGACTTTGAAAATGTAAAGATACTAACAAACATGATAGAAAGCCTAAAATTATCAGAGTCTGGGGCACTTGATATATTAGTTGCGTGTACTGGAATTTTAGGTAAATTGAACCCTGTTCACGACTGCGAGCTTGAAGAGTTGCAGAATGTAATGAATACAAATTTTACTGCCAATTGGTACTTGCTAAAAAACTTAGATCCAATACTGAAAAAATCTAATTCTGGAAGAGTGATATTCATGACTTCAGAAGTAACACTTTCTCCCTCTTCTTATCCGTATTGGGTACCTTATGCTGCAAGTAAAGCTGCACTAGAAATCATGGTAAAGATATATGCATCTGAGACAAAACATACAAAGTTGTGCGTGAATGCTGTGTACCCAGAAGGACCTGTTGACAGCGAAATGTACAAGCAAGCGTTTCCTGGAAAGGATACGCCTGAATTAGTGCTGCCTGATAAACTAACAGACAAATTCGTGGAGTTAGCTTCTGAAGATTGTAGCGTATCAGGACAAATTTTACCATTGAGCAAATCTCTTGAATAAGTTGCACAACTGTACGAACATTATGACTCGAGCCTACCAATAGGGTGTCATGAACTACTAGTCATTTATCTTCAAAGCTTGAATAAAAGCATTATGCGGAATATTGACATTTCCTATAGAATGCAATCTTTTCTTACCTTTCTTTTGTTTTTCTAAAAGTTTCATTCTTCGCGTTACATCTCCACCATAGAGCTTAGCTGTCACATCCTTTCTGTATGGATTAATCGTTTCCCTGGCAATAATTTTGCTACCCACTGCTGCTTGAATTGCAATCTTATATTGCTGACGTGGTATCAAATCCTTCAAGCGTGTACATATTTCACGTCCCCTTTTTTCTGCCCTACTTTTGTGAACAATGCACGCCAATGCATCCACAGGCTCCCCATTAACTAAAAAGCTCAATTTATCTATTTGACTTTCCTGATAATCGGAAATTTCCCAATCCAAACTTGCGTATCCCTTAGAAATCGATTTTAGCCTATCATAAAAGTCAAAAACAACCTCAGATAGCGGTAACTTATACTTCATCAGTGCTGTTGTTGTGCTACCAACATAAGATAAATCTTTTTGCTCTCCCCTTCTTTCTTCACACAGAGATAGAATTTCTCCTAAATATTGATCAGGCACCATTATGGTTGCGGTAATCCACGGCTCTTCTACCATCTCAACCTTTGTAGGATCTGGCATATCACTTGGATTATGAATATTCAGAGTTTCGCCATTTCGTGTTGTAACCATATATATAACACTCGGCGCGGTTGCTGTTAGGTCTAAATCAAACTCTCTTTCGAGTCTTTCTTGAATAACCTCAAGGTGTAACATTCCCAAAAAGCCGCAACGGAATCCATAACCTAGCGCATTTGAGGTTTCAGCCTCAAAGGTAAAGCTAGCATCATTTAAATGTAGTTTCTCCAGCGCCTCTCTTAAATATTTAAAGTCATCTGTTTTGTTGGGAAAAATGCTACAGAATACCACAGGGTGCACTTCTTTAAATCCAGGCAGTGCTTCACTGCAAGGCCTCTTTTCCTCAGTGATGGTGTCCCCTACCCTACAGTCCGCTACTTCCTTCATTGAAGCAGTTATAAAACCAACTTCACCTGCTGAGAGTTCACCAGTCATTACCTTTTTCGGAGTAAAAATACCGATATTATCCACCTGGTATGTAGCATTGCTGGACATCATAACAATCTTCATGCCTTTTTTTAGCACTCCATTTTTAACTCGCACTAAAATTACAACTCCCAAATAAGGATCATACCAACTATCAACTAAAATTGCCTGCAGTGGAGCGTTCGCATCACCCTGTGGAGCTGGAAGTTTCGTCACTATTGCTTCGAGTACATCCCTTATTCCAAGTCCAGTTTTTGCCGATATTAAAACTGACTCGCTTGCGTCAATACCGATTACTTCCTCAATTTGAAGTTTAACCTTTTCTGGATCTGCAGCAGGGAGATCCACTTTATTGAGCACAACTATTATCCCATGATTATTGTCAACAGCCTTGTATACATTTGCAAGAGTTTGAGCCTCAACTCCTTGACTGCTATCCACCACTAAAAGCGAACCTTCGCACGCAGCCAAGCTTCGACTCACTTCATATGAAAAGTCAACATGACCTGGGGTATCCATGAGATTTAAGCAATGTTGATTCCCATCATTTGCAGTGTAGTTGAGTCTTACCGTCTGTGCTTTGATTGTAATTCCACGTTCGCGTTCTATCTCCATTGAATCAAGCACTTGATTGGTCATTTCCCTTGCCTCAAGACCATTACATTCCTCTATTAAACGATCGGCAAGCGTTGACTTTCCGTGATCTATATGTGCTATTATTGCAAAATTTCTTATATTATCCATTGATGGCTATTCTACATATTTAAGTAGAACTATTTTACATTTTAAGTGCTGCAAGGGCAATTATTTACTTCCCCTTTGACACAGATAGTACCTGTTTCGAGTGAGAAATCACTTTATTAACCATATAGCTCTCATGATTATTATCTATTTTAGACAATTCATATAGGTAATTCACCATCATTCCAGCCGACTGACTAATCCCCTTTTCAGAAACATCTGCCATCCAGTTTAGTTGCTTTATTGATGCACCATTGCTTAAATGAAAATGTGCTACCGGGTCATAAGCACCGCCGCTACTGTTCTTAACCTTCAGCAAGTAATGTGCACAGAGCTTCAGCAAGCATTGTTTTTCGCATTCAACGTTAGTTTTTAATTGCTTTATGCTTTCTAAAATTTCTGCACTGGATTGCTTTATATTCAGTTTGCTTAATAAAGTAATATCTTGGCTTAAACTTTCTTTCAGCCATTTTGTAAAGCCAGGTATTGGGGAAAGAGTTGCGTATGTTTTTATACTCTTAAACTCCTGCGATAGTTTTTCTACAACCCTTTTGATCAAAAAATTACCAAGGCTGATTCCAGACAACCCTGCTTGGGTATTTGATATTGAATAGAATATGGCAGTGCTTGCACTGCTTGGATCACTTGAAGGTACCGACTCATCTAAGAGGTGTTGAATGCTATCTGCAATTTTGTTCACCAATGCAACTTCTACAAAAATTAGAGGTTCGTTTGGTATTTTGTAATGAAAAAAGGCAAAACATAGACGATCAGAATCCAGCCTGTTTTTTAAGTCACCCCAAGAAGAAATTTTATGCACAGCTTCATATTTTATAAGTTTTTCTAACAACGATGCAGGTGAATCCCAGGTAATTTGACGAAGATCGAGCAGATCAACATCAACCCAGGAGAGAAGTATGCTTTTTAATTCACTTTCTAGTCGATTGAGCTCTTTATATTGGTTCTTTAACTTAAGCACATCAGAACGCATATCGACAATAAACTTAAGGCCTTCCGGCAAAGAAATAAATTGCTTCAATATTTTAGAACGTGGTGATTCAAGGACTTTTACCAAGTCCTGTTCAAATTTATAGTTTAACTCGGGATTCTGATTTTCCCTATATTCTTTTATTTTTTCATCTATTTCCGCTTTATTCAGACTAAATTTTTCTGCCAGGGTCTGTAGAAATTTTATTTTACCCTTCTCCGATAAACTTAAATACAGATTACCAAGAGATACGGTGTTCTTACGTGCTGAGACCTCCCCTCCCTTTGGGTTTAAGCACTCGTTCATCTTCAAGACTAAGCTATCGATATCGCGGCTATTGCTTAAATCGGGGCCAATATTGCCAATCCACGATCTTACAGCATCTGCCACTTCGCCTAGTATTTTAAAAAAGCCTTTTGCTGCTTTCTTATCTTCAACTTGCGCTACATCAGTTTTAACTAGTGATTCTTTCGTCATAGATTTCTTTTACCGTACATCTATATTAAACCAAAGAAAAATCTTAGTCTAGACAGCAGGCACCGTTATCAGATTATTAGTAATTTTTATGATATAATTGTGTCAATGGAGAGCAATACTATGGCAGAGGCAAAGGAAAATCCAATAGTTACATTGAAAGCTCAAGCTGAAGAATTTGATTTCAGCAAACTAAGAGCTGCAGAAGATAACAAAGGAGCAAACTCCGGCGAAACTATGCATGGCGATTTTCACAGAATGAATTTTGTCGTTAACAAAAAGGATGTAGATAAGAATTTTATTAACAAGTTGATAGAAAAAGCTTGGAAGCAATATGCATGGACAGAATTCAAGCAAAGTCTAACTGATGCTAGCATACACTGGAAAGAGTTTTACAGCAGCGAAGAGCAAGTTCATTTATTAAAAGCAAAAATACATGAAAACAAAAATTACCGCTCAATTGCAAAAGAAATTTTTAAAGAAATATTTAAATCTGCTGGAGCAGAAGTTCCAAGTGACCCCATTTTAGAAGAGCTAGTTACTAATTGTAATCAGTCTTCTTACTATGGTGGAGGACTAGTAATAAACGTTTTTGCTCCTGCACTTTTTTCTCATAAGTTAGTGCTTAATGTACCTCAAGGTCAAGGTACTATCCACATCAACTGTACCAATAGAAACTGTGTTAACGTTAAATCTGGTAGCGAAATATCTATAATAGACACTAAATTGCTAACTGAATTACTAGCTAACGGTTGTGATCCAAAAGAAGCGGTTATATGCCAGTTAAACAGCTCACTAGAATTTACACTTGAGTCCCAAGATGGCAAAGATGGTGTGACATACAAAGACGGTAAATTATCGCTTACTGTTCCTCAAGAGTTAGAAAATTACCACACTACTAATAAAGAAGAGCAATTACAATCAGATGATACTGTGAAAAAAAGTCTGTTTGATGTTATCATCGAGTCTTTTTTAATTCTCATTGAAAAGTTTGTCGGTACGAAACTTAAAAATAAACAGGGTATTCATAACGAAATAAAAAATACACTAAGTCACAGCAATAGCTCAGAGGCAATAGTGATCAAGGATACTGGTTACTCTCCAATAAAAATAGAGTGTAGCTTAGGAGACCCGCTAAAAGTAGACAGTCACCTAGAAAGTGTAGAACCACCAACGCATTGTGGCGATCATGTTCATGGCAGTTGAGGATTATAGCTAACCCTTCTAACCTTCGCTTCTTAACTTAAGATGCTCCAGCATCATCTATTGTTTCTAAATAAATCATCGCCAAACACACACCACCGTGCACTTCTATAGATATCTCACTGCTTAAACTTCGATTAAAGCAAGAATTCTTTCCTAAAAAAGCAAGCTTATCAAGAGATAGTTCCCATTTTAATCCTTTAGTTGATATTTGAGCTCTCGGTATACCAAGTAAGGATATTTTAGTATTTTTCGGCAAAGAAAAATGGATAATACCTTTTTTTAAGATGTATCCTACCATGGGAGGTACAGGCGTGTAAAAGATACTACCTGTACTTAGAAAAATGTTAATATTTTGTAGTATATGATCAATTGCTCCTCCAGTAATACCCGTTATTATTGATGGCAGTAGCTTCATTGTTTTTAAGTGAGCCATTGCTTTGGAAAAGTCGCAGTAATCTTGATCAGGCAGGCATATTGTATTCAAACTAGCACGTAAACTCGGATTTACGCTATCCAAATCTCCCATTACAAGATCAGGTTGTACACCAATTGATAAAAGCCTATTTGCTCCTCCATCTACAGCAATAATAGGTACATCTCGTTTAAAAAACGATGAATCAGGTATTTCTCCATTTAACACCACAATAGAACGATATTGCTTCTGTATACTACAGTGCAGTACATGATCATAAAATGCTTTGTGTAGATTTTGCATCGTATTTGATATTACACAACCCGGCAATATTGCTAAGCATCACAAGCCTTGACAAAAACTATCAGGATAATAAACAAAGCTGCCAAACACAGGATATAGATTTAACATAAATTTGCCACTAAAATATGTTGATATTGAGTTTCAAGATCTCTATAATGTAAAATGTGGGAGGTTAATAAACCTGTCCTCACGATGGTAGGTAATCGTAATTGAGTTTTAACGCTCTTATTTTTGTTAGGAGATTAGCCTCCCATACCAAAAATAGGTATATTTGATGTCTATTACAGCTGCTAGGTTCATGGCCTGGGGTTTTAAGGTGCTCTATAGAGGAATTTACAAAAAGATGTACAAAAGGCGTCTGAAGTATCAAGTGC
Source organism: Rickettsiales bacterium (assembly GCA_031266615.1). Taxonomy (GTDB): domain Bacteria; phylum Pseudomonadota; class Alphaproteobacteria; order Rickettsiales; family Anaplasmataceae; genus Wolbachia. Next base: position 1,579 of record JAISAR010000027.1, on the reverse strand, counting down.
TATTCTAAGGCCGTCTGCGTAGGTCATTTTTTTGATCAACATATCCAGAGCTTAAAAATTCAGACACAAAAGAATTGAATATCTGCAAAAAATAGTGTATAATTATTAACGGTTTTTAAGTGAATCTCTTATGGCTTTTTCTAAATTCCTAGATCCAAAATTGGACCTAACATTCAAAAGAATATTTGGTAACAAGGAGAATAAGAATATCCTTATTCACTTTCTTAATGATATTTTAGGATTTACTGGAATAGATACTATACAAGAAGTTGAGTTTCTCAGCACCATTATGGATCCAGAAATCGCCTCTGATAGGCAGAGCATAGTTGATGTTCTTTGCAAGGATTCTAGTGGTCACAGATACGTGATTGAAATGCAACTCGCTCGCGATAAAGGCTTTGAAGAACGCGCACAACTATATGCTGCTAAAGCTTATTCAAGACAGGCTGGAAGAGGTAGCGAATATATTAATTTAAAGAAAGTATTCTTTATTGCCATCTCTAATAATATTCTGTTTCCTGAGGAGGTTAGGTACATTTCTACTCATAATATACGAGAGGTAAAAACTAATGGACATTATCTGAAAGGTCTTCAATTTGTCTTCATTGAATTACCTAAATTCAAAAAAGACAAAGTGGAACAGTTGGAGAGTACAGTAGAGCGCTGGTGCTTTTTTTTCAAACACGCAGAAGATACTACAGATGAAGACCTAAAAGATATAGCAGAAAAATCTCCAATAATAAATCTAGCGTACGATGAGTTAAACAAGGAACGCTGGAGTGAGAAAGATCTGGTGGCATACGAAGAAAGGTTAATGGATCTACGGAAAGAAGAAGCCATCCTTGCATACAGACTTGATACTGCTAAAGAAGAAGGTAGAGAAGAAGGTATAGAGAAAGGTATAGAGAAAGGAAAAATCGAAGTGGCAAAAGCAATGCTCGCCGATGGCATGAACACTGCTACTATTGCTAAGTTAACAGGGCTTTCTGCTGGTGAAATCGAAAAACTACGGTTTACGTATGATCAAGATAAGAAACGTGAAGATGATCTGTCTTAACCAAAAATTTGATGAAGGTGTTGAAGTTGGTATTGAGAAAGGAAAAACTGAAGGAAAAATCGAAGTGGCAAAAAACCTACTTAAAGCTGGTGCAGCTATCAACTTGATAGCTGAATCCACTGGTCTTACTCAAGCTGAAATTAAACAACTTCAAGAAGCAACGTCTTACCACTCAAATAAGATTCACTGCCAGTAGTTTCCAGTATAGCTTAACCTACAAGGGTTGGTATTAGCTGCTCTTAAACTGCAACTAACTTTAGCTTGAACGTTAAGAAATTTACCAAGTGAGGAAAAAAAGCAAAAGAAACCCCGTGGCGGCTAGTTATTTACTTTTTTGTCGAAATGTTGGCGTTTCTTTATCCTAAACGCTTAATAAGTGCGACTTAGCTGCTTTTTAATACAACTAACCTTAGCCATAAACGTTTAAGAAATTCACTAAGCAGAAAAAAAGGCAAAAGAAACCCCGAGTAGCTAGTTATTCACTATCTATCTTATGATATTGGCGTTTTTGATGTCTTAAAC
>JAISAR010000115.1 GCA_031266615.1 Rickettsiales bacterium | reverse complement strand
TAGCTAGTTATTCACTATCTATCTTATGATATTGGCGTTTTTGATGTCTTAAACGACTTATAAGCGCGTTTCAGCTTGTATAGGTAAAAAACCAGAAGTTTTAAAAAGACATGCAGTGCCATAGTGCGAAAAATTAAACATGAGACGCCAAATATGCTAAGTTTTTTTGTCATTTAATCTGCACAGACTGAAGATAAATAATAGCTTCATTACTATGATAAGGGGATTGGCGAAGGTTGTCAAGTAGTTTTTTTGTTCTGTTTCTGTGGCCGGTGTTAGCTACAAAGTAGGCTACCGTTTTTTATGCAAATGCAAGAGATCCATTGAAATACCCCTGCAAAACTATACTATTGATTAGTGCACTATAAATTTTTGAAACTATGGATATATTAGGCAAACTGGTAATCTTACTATCAGTTTTTTTACTCTCTTTTCCTTCATATTCATATCAATTTAGAACCAAAGCAAACCAAGCAGTAGTCTTAGATTTAGCCTCAGATTCGTTCATCTTTGGGCATAATTCCGATGAAAAAATGGCCCCATCTTCAATGAGCAAGTTGATGACTTTATACGTGGCCTTCGATTACCTAAAAGCCGGAATAATCAACATAGAAGATAAGTTTCGAGTAAGTAGAAAAGCGTGGGAAAGGAAAGGCTCTTCTATGTTTTTAAGGGAAGGTCAATCTGTTACGGTGAAAGAACTACTCGAAGGAATTGTAATAGTTTCAGGTAATGATGCTTGCATCACGCTAGCTGAGGGCATTGCAGGGTCAGAAGAGAATTTCGTAATGGAAATGAACGAAGTTGCGCATAACCTGAATCTGAACAACAGTCACTTTGTCAATTCAAGCGGATGGCCTGATGAAGATCATTTCATGAGTGCAAAAGATTTGGCAATATTGGCGAAGAGGATTTTCACTGATTTCCCCGAGTATTACGATTTATTTTCTGAGCAATATCTGACATATAATGACGTTTTACAAAAAAATAAAAATCTTCTACTTTTTCACGACATCGGAGTTGATGGCCTAAAAACCGGCTATACAAGCGCTGGTGGTTACGGAATTGTAGTATCTGCAAAACGAAACGATAGGAGAATTTTCGCCGTCGTAAATGGGCTGAGTACTGAAAAAGAGCGAATAGAAGAAGCAAAAAGACTGATACGGTATTCCTTAAACCATTTTAGCACTAGGAAAATATTCGCTAAGGACGATGTAGTTGAGGAAATAAATGTTCTATACGGAAAGGACAGAAAAGTACCCATCACAGTTGCAAACGACGTTACTATAACCTACAGCCGCAACTTGCATGATAAAATTAAGGTGCGTGTTGAATATAAAGATATGATACCTGCACCAATTAAAAAAGGGCAAGAAGTAGGCAAAGTTCTTATAGAAATACCGGGCATTGAGCAGCAAACAGCACCACTTTATGCAGTAAACGACGTGCAGGAACTAAATTACATAGAAAAGTTTTTTAGGATGTTGTTTTGAAGCTTAAATAGCGCACTATACCCGAAAGTGAGGCATATGCAAAGAAGGCGACACTAGCAATAAAGAAAACAAGAGAAAGGAAAACAACAAAGAAGGCTAGTCCCTGCCCTGCTGTATACAGAATGGCAATTTTTGCCGTTCTGTAACTTAAAAAAATACTTCCCCCTTTCTGGAGCACTTTGTATAATGAATTTAGTATTGCAGTGCATTGCAAATTACTTCAAGTAGAATTTTCAGCACTAAATCTACAAGGGGGCCTTATGAATAAGAAATTTCTCTGTTCATCATTATCAATAAAAAGTATAGAGGAAAACGGCGTATTTTCTGGTTATGCAAGCGTTTTTAACGTAATTGACAAACAGAATGATCTGATATTACCTGGAGCATTTAAAGAAAACTTGAATAGAGATAAAATAAAACTCCTCTGGCAGCATAATCCGAGCGAGCCTATAGGTTATATTATAGATATTCATGAAAATGATGTCGGCCTGTATATAACTGCACAGTTACTTTTGGGTATCCAAAAGGCAGAAGAAGTTTACTTGATGCTCAAAACTGGAGTAATCAATGGGCTTTCAATTGGCTATATACCTATAGGGTATGACATTGATCATGAAAGCGGAGCTCGGGTGTTGAAACACGTGGAACTATGGGAAGTTAGTTTGGTTACTTTTCCTGCAAATTTAGCTGCTCAGGTAGTTAATGTAAAAAGTCAGGATGACGAGCAGAAGATGTTGATCAGGGCAATAAAAAAGGCAAGAGATGTGCTTACAGGCGCATATATTTCTACTTAAAGTTTATTGCAAGCAAGGGCTTTATTGTAAACAGTAAATACTTACTTAACATTAAGGACGTTCAGGTTAGATTTGACATCTGCGTTAATGTTTATTTAACATTTACACTAATATATATAATTTTATTACTGTTTACGGTGATCGTTAATAAAATTTGACTCTCAGCTTGGGAAAAGTTTAAAAGATAAGGTAGTTTTATGCTCAATACTAACAATGAAATTAATATTAAAAAGGAAGAAAGAAAACACAGTTGGTCTACCGTGTTTGCTTGGTTATACCTAAAAACGATTGGACGAATATTACCAAAGAGATGGAACAGATGGGCAGAAAATATTTTGTACTACGATAAAACTACTGCAAACAATGAAGTTCAGACTGATGCTTTTAAGACAGTAGATGAAAGCATACGCGTCAAGTTAAGGAAATAAAGGTATGAAGAAGATAGGATAACAAGGTATAAGTTCTCTCGGATATATTTTAGTGAGAGAACTAATGATGAATAAAATAACTTGCTTATCAAATTACCTCAACAAATTTTTCAATGAGAGAGCAAATGAAATATCAATTGAAACAGGATTTATAAAAAGGAAGAGAAAATTGAGTGGTTCATCATTCATAAAAGCTATAATTTTGGGTAATATAGGGGTTTCAAACTGCAGCATAGATACAATGTGCCAATTATTAAATGAAGAATCTGTGATAATAACGAAACAGGGTTTAGATTTCAGGTTTACTAAAGAAGTAGTAGAATTTATGAAAAGAATGTACAATGAATCTATGGCTTTATTTAAAAATACCCTGCAAATTGATTGTAGAATCTTGCAGCAATTTAAAAGCGTCGAGTTATTGGATAGTAGCTCTGCCTAACAGTATGGAAAATCTATATAAAGGGTATGGTACTAGTTACAAAGGTTATGAGAGTAACACTAAGTCTGGAATAAAGTTACAATTAGTTTTTGATTACTTAAATCAGACATTGGATCAACTTAACATAAAGGAGGGAGTAAGGTCAGATCAAGGTTATAGGGAGCATTTGATCGATATATCAAGTAACGATTTGCTAATATCTGACCTTGGTTATTTTGTCCCAAGTTCTTTTAAACAGATCAATGAAACGGGAGCTTATTTTATAAGTCGTTATAAATCTGATACGAATATATATGATATAGAGACAGGTCAAAAAATAGATTTACTAGAACATTTGGAGGATCGATCTTTTCTAGAACAGGAGGTGTTGTTAGGAAAAGAAACAAGGGTTAAAGTGAGAATTATATGTAAAAAACTAGCTGAAGAACAAGCTATGGCTAGAAGAAGAAAGGCTAATAGGGTAGCAAGATCACATGGATACATATCTTCTCAAAGGAACCAAAAGTTACTAAATTGGTCGATATTTATAACTAATGTTCCAAAAAGTAAGATTAGTGCTGAGCAAGTATTAACAATCTACAGAGTAAGGTGGCAAATTGAATTATTGTTCAAATTATATAAGAGTAATATAAGGCTTGATAAGCTGAGAGGAAAGCCATACAGAGTATTATGTGAATTATATGCTAAATTATGTGCAATTCTTATATTTCATGGAATAGTGGGTTGTACAGAACTGAAAAAATATACGGAGCTTAGCTTAACAAAGGCATTTATTGAGCTTAAAAGGCGAATTAGAGAGTTATTTTTAGCACTAAAGAATAGAGTTAATAGTTTGAAAATTTTTCTTAAAAAGCTTACCATAACTTGGTCACGATTTTCATTAAAGGACAAGTACAGAAAAACTAGAGTATCTACCTTAACTTCCCTAAATTTGCTCATTTTCCCTTAACTTGACGCGTATGGT
>JAISAR010000070.1 GCA_031266615.1 Rickettsiales bacterium | reverse complement strand
ACCTTATGTCTTTATTAATTTCACCTAGATTTCTAGGTTTTTCCCTATACAAGCTGAAACGCGCTTATAAGTCGTTTAAGACAGTATAGTACGCCAATTTTCAGGATTAGAGAGTGAGAACAATCTACTACGGGATTCTTTTGTCTTTTTTTCTGCTTAGTAAGTTTCTTAGCACTTAAGCTAAGGGTCTGTTGCAGTTTAAAAGTCGCTAAGTTGCAGCGTTTAAGACTTAAAAAAACGCCAATACTGAAAATAGACAATGGCCAGGGTTTCTTTGCCTTTTTTTCGCTTGGTAAATTTTTTAAATATTTGTGACTAAAGTAGTATCCTGGATGAGCTACTTGGATGACACCCCGAAGATTCAAAAAACCGTCATTCCGCTACATGTTAGCGGTTTCAAGTATTCTGCGGTTGCGTTTCTTCTACAAATTCCTCATTATAATGCAAGAGATCTAATAAAAGCTGTGTTATCTTCTTGCAGCATTAAGTGTATGTTTTTTGCTATTTTTTCTACTAAGTGGGCGGCGTTGTCGAAGTTTGCAAATTTGGACAATACGTAATCCGCTAGATCTCTTTGATCATTGGGCCTGCCTATTCCGAATCTTAGGCGCCAATAATCGTTACCAATAAAACTGTCTATAGACTTAAGTCCATTATGTCCAGCAGAGCTGCCACCCTTCTTTATTTTTATTCTTCCAAGTTCCAGATCAGCATCATCATGTATAATAATGATATTATCTAGCGAAAATTTGTAAAAGTTTCGTATTTTTGCAACAGAGATACCTGAGTTATTCATAAATGAATAAGGCTTTAGCAATATAGTTTTACTTTCATTAATTATGCCAGGGGTTATCAGGTAATCGGCTTTTTTAGAGAACGGCTGAAAATTCCAACACTTGCAAATTGCATCAACAATGATGAAGCCAATATTGTGATAAGTTAGCTCATATTGGCTACCTGGATTACCAAGCCCAACTACCAAATACACTATTCCTCTGTCTCTGCTTGAGATTCTTCAACGTTACTATCGGCAGCAGAGATTGTAACAACAGTGAAGTTTTCTTCCTCGTGCGCTGCAAGTTTAACTCCTTCTGGCAATTTTACATCATTTATGTGTATAGACTGGCCGATCATTTTACCAGATAAATCGACTTCTATAGCCTGAGGTATTTTTTCAGGAGAGCATTTAACAGTAATGGAACGACATAAAACATTAAGCACTCCACCTAGCTTGATTCCTGGAGATTTGCTTTCATTTATAAATGATAAAGGTATGTCTATTTTAATTTCACCGCCTTTATCAACAAATTGGAAATCAACATGTTGTACAGTATCCTTTACCACATGCCATTGAATATCGCGAACAAGAGCATATTCTTTTTTACCTGAAATGTTCAATTCTATCACATGTGCAGAAAGGGAACCTGATTTATATTGCTTCGTGAATTCCTTCGCGGACAATGTTAAATTTATATTATCATGCCCTTTGCCGTATATAATTGCAGGTATATGTCCTTTCTTTCTTAGGGAATACATTGCTTCTGTTTTTGTTACATCACGTAATTCTGCATTAATTGTTACCATTTCTTGTTGCGCCATCGATTACTCCTACTCAACTAATCTTTTTAATATAATTTAGTATATAACATAAAAATGTTTATTTCAAACTTCATTACTCGCAGTACGTGTAAAAGATTTATAAGATACACGTATTACGTATGAAAATATTATTTAATTAACATGATTTAATAATACAACACAAAAAATATTTATTTTAGACTCTATTCCTATTGTTTTTCCTGAATATCCAATAATTGTTAATAATTTTACTATATTATAAGGATCTTTACATTTTATAAACAGCTAATTTAATAATAATTTAACCATTGGGAATGTAAAATTATAATATATTAATTAGCTAGGGGGTTAAAAATGTCAACAAATTGGTTTCATGATTTTTTTTTCGGTTCTAATGAATCGGCAATAGAGGCACTAGACAAGCTTCAAAAGATGGATGCTGAGCAGTTTCAAAAGGTGTTTAGTACGTTAAAAGAATTGCAAAAAGGTCAGCAGTTTAACGCTGAGCAGATCCAAATCGCATTTAGCAGATTAGAGGAATTGCAAAAAGGTCAGTTGTTCAATGCTGAGCAGATTCAAAGTATGCAAGAGCACTTAAACAGTTTGCAAGAAAGGCTCGCAAATGTGGAAGAAAAAGTGGGAACACTTACAGACACAGTAGCAGATCATGGCAGCAACATTGCAGATTTGACAGAAACAGTAGCAGATCAAGAAAAAATAATGCTGACTTGTTGTATCGTAGCAAGTGTTATCGCTGTAGCAGCAATTAGTTTTATTGGCTTCTGCATCTACCAGGGAATTAAGAGTGAAAGGGAGAAGCAAAAGGGCTCAGATACATCAAACATGGAACTTGATAATTCAAGTAAATTACCAGGCACAAAACTTTGTGTAGATGTTAGTAGTACTGAAAAACTACCGGAAAACACATCAATGATGCCAGACTGAATAATATTCTTCTTGCAAAGGTGTTACATCACTTGTAACACCTCATAATCCGAATTAAGGTAATCCGAGATCTTTAGCTGCACAGTTCGCATTTTAATTTGGTTGTGTTTTATTAAAAAAAACTTTAGATTTACTTCATAATCAACACTGCGATTTGATGACTAAAACTTGGAATTTATTGCAAACAGGGCAGAAAGAGGGCTACAAAATTGCATATACAAATGCTCGCATTATCGATCCAGAAACTAAACTCGATATAAAAGGTTCACTGTTAACTGAAGGGAATAAAATCGTTGATTTTGGTGAGTCGTTATTTTCAAATGGAGTTCCAAGTGGGATTGACGAGACAATAGACTGTGAAGGACTTGTTCTCATGCCAGGTCTTATTGACATTCACGTGCATTTTCGTGAACCAGGTCAGGAGCATAAAGAAACCATACACACTGGTAGCAAATCTGCTGCTGCAGGAGGCGTTACGACTGTGGTTTGCCAGCCTAACACTGCTCCGGCAATCGATAGCGTTGTTTTGGCTCAGTATTTGAAATATAGAGCGCTTGAAACTTCATATGTAAACGTTGAGTTTTACGCTAAAATCACCACTTCAGAAGAAAAGTTGACTGAAATGGCACTTTTAAAGGAAGCAGGTGCAGTTGGGTTCACTGACGATGGTATGCCAGTTATGAATCCAATGATTATGAGGCAGGCGCTACTTTATTCAAGTATGCTGGGTGTCCCGATTGCTCAACATGCGGAAGATTTAAATTTATCAGCAGGTGGTGCAATTAATGAAGGCAAGATTTCTGAGGAATTGGGAGTAAAGGGAATTTTAAGTGCGTCAGAATCGGTCATGGTAAGTCGCGATATACTGCTCATGAAAGATATGGAAAACGTGCACTATCACATTTCACACGTTTCTGCAAAAGATTCACTCGACGCTATTAAACGCGCAAAAGACTTAGGATTGAATGTTACATGCGAAGTAACACCTCATCACTTCACTTTAACTGAGGACATAGTAAAACAACATGGAGCAATTGCAAAAATGAATCCACCACTTCGCACTGAAGAAGATCGCTTGGCTATGATTGAAGGTTTAAAAACAGGTGTGATTGATTGCATTGCAACTGATCACGCGCCACATGATCGTAGTTCCAAAGATCTGCCACTTGAGAACGCTGCATTTGGTATCGTAGGTCTTGAGACAATGCTGCCTCTTTCACTTGAACTTTACCACAGTGGGCAAATGAGCCTATTTGACGTACTTGCAAAATTGACATACAAACCTGCGGATATAATACACATGCCACGTGGTCGTATACAAAAAAAACTTGCTGCAGACTTAATTTTAGTTGATCTAAATTACGAATGGGAAATTAAAATTGACAACTTCGCTAGTAAATCAAAAAATTCTCCTTTTGATGGGCGCAAGGTAAAAGGACACGTAGTACGCACTATTGTATCCGGCAAAACTGTGTACTTGCAAAATAGATCTCTTGCATAACCTGCTTTCTGATGGTAATTTCTGCGTCAAAACTTGCTTACGCTCCTCAAATACTTCAAGTATTCTGCGGTTGCGTTTCTCCTAAAAATTCCTCACCATAAATTGGTTATGCAAGGATCTAATGATATGTCCGCTTGGAAGTCCTAGTTTCGGTTAACTATATCGATAACTGACAGCTGCATTTTTACGCATATCATCCAGTAGTAAGTTGCTTTGTATCATAATCTTTTGTTGGTATATCTGCTGTTTAATAGCTTCTGTATCTGCCGTATTGCTTTTGATATCACACAACATCATTAACCTTGCAGTGCTATTTTCTCTGAATTCTACTATTTCATTTACCCCTGTTTTACTAAATAAAGCCTGTAAATCAGGGTTTAAATCCCGCATCTTTATTTCAAATTCTTTTGCATTTTGCAACTTAAGATTATCTGCCAATTTATCAAAATTCAAACAATTGACTTTCTGCTCTTTGAGATCGTCTAATGAACTTTCAGAACTTTTAACCACAACCTGTTTTAATTTTAAAGTGCTTTCCAGTAGTGTATGATCAAGTTGTACTTTATCTATTACTTTTACAATAGAGTAACCTTCGCTAAGACTGACTGGACCTGCTATGTCACCAGTTTCTAGTCCTTCTAAAGCGCTCTTGAGGTTGCCTTTTAGTTGATTCAAATTAACTGTTGCTTTGCACATCTTTATTGGAGGTTCTGGAATAAAGTCGTTATCACTATTGCGTAATTTTTTCGCCAAATCTTCAGCTATACTATAAACATTCTCGTCCTCTTGGCTAGGAACTATAAACTCTTGGAACGTGATAAGATAATCTGGCTTCTCTATTTGCCCTTTTGCATCGTTTACTTCCTTGTCGCTTATATTGATAAATGGCACGATTCTTGTTTCAATAATTTTGCCCCACAAAAGCTGACATTTTATTTGTTTTTTCAAGATGTTAAGGTCTATATCATGTTCTTTTATGTATTGATCAATTTCATCATCCTTAATTTTAAAGCTTTGAGTTAGAAATGACACGACGGCATCATTTAACTCTCCATTACTCAATTTTATATTTAACCTTTGCGCCTCATTGATAATGATAATTTCGTCTATTAGCTGCCTCAGAATTTGAAGCCTTAGTTCCTTTCCATTTTGAGTGTGAAACAGTGAATTTATCAGATTAACGCGTTTTTCAATATCTAAATTTGAAATTGGTTCACCATTTACATCTGCAATAATTTCAATCTCAACCGCAAGCAACTTAATTGGCAATATTATCAACAATAAAATTAGTATTTTACGCATAAGCAAGATTGTTTAGTTAATAATCAATTCTATAATAAATATTAAGTTAATACTAGCCAATAGGTGACTTTTGTAAATTTTTTTATCTAATATGTTCATAGATGCCTTTGATTTATTAACACAGTAGTGCTACGTCAATGCAAATTAGTAAAATGAATAAAAATTTTGAGCGCTTTCAAATTAGGTGTTTTGGTTTCTTAAGTGTAGCATTGCTAAGGAATAAACTAGTTCATGTATGACAAACACAGGTGAAACTATTTTCGCTTTATCAACCGTATTTGGTAAGTCAGGGGTTGCAGTAATCAGGATTTCAGGTAGTCATGCACTTAAAGCTTTAAACCATTTTCATGTTAAAAAAGACATCAAACCTAGATTTGCTACTTTAGTTGATCTATATGATGATTCAGGTCAGTTGATTGACAATGGAATAGCCATTTATTTTCCTGCTCCAAACAGCTTCACTGGCGAAGATGTTATAGAGTTGCAAGTGCATGGAAGCAAAGCAGTTATAAAGATTATCCTGGAGGAATTATCAAAAGTCTTTGTCATGGCTAAGCCTGGGGAATTCTCGCTTAGGGCCTTTCTAAACGGCAAGTTTGACTTAACGCAAATAGAGGGAATTGCCGACTTGATTGATGCTGAGACAAAAATGCAAGCTAAACAAGCAATCAGGCAGATATCAGGAGAATTGGAGAGGCTATACAGTGGTTGGAGACAGAGACTGATAGCAATGCAATCCAAAATTGAAGCATACATAGATTTTCCAGAAGATGTTGCAACAGAAAGAAACGAGCTGGAAAAAGTCAGTAATGAAGTGCAAGTTCTCGTGCAGTCAATACAAGACCACCTGGATGATAATAGACGTGGTGAAAGATTGCGTGAAGGTTTACATATTGTGATAACTGGTGAACCAAATGTTGGTAAATCAACGCTATTTAATTTCCTTGCCAAACGCGATATCGCTATTGTTTCTGAATATTCAGGCACAACAAGGGACGTACTTGAAGCTCATATCGACATTGGCGGATATCCGATCATCCTTTCTGATACTGCTGGAATTCGTGAGAGTTCAGATCCGGTAGAATCAGAAGGCATAAGTCGTGCGAGAAAAAAGTCTTGTGAAGCTGATTTAAGAATAGAATTATTTTCCTTTAAACAGCGTCACAATATCAATTGCAGCGTTACAAATAGTGACACCATTTACGTGCTGAGCAAAGCTGACGATACCACCGATAATCACAACATAAAAATTAACAACATAGATTTTTTACCTATTTCTATTTTAAAAGGAATAGGCACAGAGAGGCTGATCTCTGTGATTAAAGAAAAAGTAGAGGAAAAATTTGGCTGCGATAGAGACGCTCCTTTGATTACTCGGCAAAGACATAGAAATTGCATGCAGAGAGCTATAGAACATTTACGACGTTTTAATATAGACAATCCGATTGAACTAATATCCGAAGACTTAAGGCTTGCAGCAATTGAACTTAGTGCGGTAACTGGGGTTATTAGTGTTGAAGAAGTATTGGATGATATATTCAATAACTTCTGTGTGGGCAAGTGAAATTTTTATAGATTGCTTGAAATCAAATGTTGTGATAAAAAAGAAGTGGACGGATGGCCGAGTGGTTTAAGGCACCAGTCTTGAAAACTGACGTACGTGATGAGCGTACCATGGGTTCGAATCCCATTCCGTCCGTATACTGTTTTAACATAACTCAAGTCCGACTTATTAGCCCATTTTTGCTCAATGTGTGTGCCTTTTTCTGGGTAAGGTCAATTCGGTATTTATGGACAACCTCTACCTGAGGCATTTAATGCAGCTTGAGAGGATTTGTCCTGACAGCACATCTTGCAAATGTTCCCAGGTCTATGCTATGGTATCTGTATATCAATGTTTATTACTTTTTTACCATTTGCTGATACTATTTTTAAAATTATGTGAGGTTGAGGGTGTCTAGAAGATCGTCCTGCTCAGTGGTTAAATGCACCTTTCCTGGTATTATGTACCAAGTGGGATGGCTAGCGCTGTTTTCTAAACGTGCAGTAGATAGAGAGTATTCTTTTCACCTATTTACAGAGAAGAGGTCAGCTAAAGATTTTGATGATATTGTTCTTCGGCGTGAAAACGGGAAAATAATACATAGATTTATACAAACCAAGCACAAGAAAGGTAGAAACAAAAAAATCAGCATAGGTAACTTATTGACGCTAGGAAAGGGTGGTGCGTTTGGCTTAATAAAATACCTCATTGCTTATTTGAAGATCAAGAGTAATGAAGAGTTTGAGGGTAAAATAGGAGATTTTGTTATTGTTACAAATGCTGATTTTGATTTCGCAGATTCGACACAACACGGAGTGAGAAAACTGAGAATGATGTCGAGTGGAAAGAATGAAGGAAAGGAAATTTCAGTTATAAGGGTAGATACACAAGATGAGTTTCTGGATGTAGGTAATGGTGCAAGATATAAATTTGATAGTAGTGTTATCTCATACTTGCAGGAAAATAAGGATTTTATAAAGCGTGAGGTAGGTAGAGAAGTCAGCGATGAAGAAATAGAAGACTTTTTAAATAAATTAATATTTGCAGTCAATTTGCCAAGCGGAACTGAACTACGTGAGATCATTAAAAGTGAGTTTTGCAAGGAATTCAGCAATACCGATGTGAAGCACTTCTGCAGCCGTTACCGGGAAGAAGTGCTGAATTTGATGGAAAAAGAAGAAGAGGAGTTTCTATCATACGAGCAAGCGAAAGCGCTACTTGAAGAAATAAGAGAAGAAATTTTAGGAGCAGTTTGGTTTGAAATAATAGAGCCAGTAGCGTCTTTTACTGGGAGAGGCAGAGTGGTAACAGCTCTGCATAATGTGCTGCAAAGAAGTGCAAAAAAACAAGAAGTTATATCACGGGCTGCTGCTATTAGTGGTCTTGGGGGGATAGGTAAGAGTGAGTTGGCTAGGAAATATGCTTACAAATATGGAAAGGATTATTATGGTAATGTTATCTGGATAAATGCTGAAAACTTTGAGTATATAAAAAATTCTTTCTTGAGGTTGGCTGAAGACAAGAGAGTAGATATTTCTCCCAAAGATAAGCACGGAAGGAACAAAACGATAGAAGCTATTGTTGAAGAAATATATGCTTTCTTTGCAAGAAGGAGAAGGAAGAGCCTATTCATTTTTGATAATGCTGAAGAATATAAAGATATTAGAAGATTTTTACCTTCATCTTTGTCACTTGGATGTAAAAAACCTTACATTTTAATTACTTCTCGTAATAAAAATTGGAGAATAGCAGAAAGCGAGGGAGAGATAAAAACAATACAGCTAGGTGTGTTCAAGGAAACGGAGGCTGTAAAGTTTGTTAAGAGAGCTTTAAATATAAGAGATAATTTACAAGATGAAGAAATAAAAAAACTAACAGAGGAGTTACAATATTTCCCACTAGCTTTGGGGCAAGCAGTTGCATATATAAATGAAAGCAATATTGTATTAAGTTGCAGAGGTGAAGAAAGAGTTGGAGTCAGTGACTATCTGAAAAGATATAAAAAAGAAGCGGATAAGCTACTTGACTTTGAGTCCAAATATAAAAGTGACCGTTATACTAAAACAACATTCATAGCTTGGAAAATTACGATTGATGCTATAGCAAAAAGAGAATGTGGGCCAGAAGCATTGAAGATTCTAGAAGTAATGGCTTATCTTGCTCCTGACAAGATTCGTATAGGAGAAGTCTTTTCAAAGTTAATAGCAGAGGATAAGGAAAAGCTATGGGAGGCTGTTGAGCTACTCGATAGATATTCAATGATTGACTTAAAAGAAGGAGTGGCAAACATTCACAGACTAGTACAGAAAGTAACTGAGTTGAATTTGAAAAAGGAAGACCGGGAAGAAGAGGTGCTCAGAAAGGCTCTAGAATTGATAAATAGTAGTAGAGTAGTGGACAGTGCAAGTCATGTTACATCTATTTGGGGATATGCAAGTAAATATGGTAAGTTAATTGATGGTTTTTATTTTAACTCATCTTATATACATAGAGAACCATTTTTTATAAAGGAAAGTGCCCCTTTGCACTTTCTTGCTGCAAGTGGTAATTGTGAAGCAGTTAGTGTAATAATAGCACATATAGAAAAACATTATCCAGATAGATTGGTAAGAACTGTTAACGTTGTAAACAATCATGGTCAAACTCCATTACACATTGCTGCTGCAAATGGAAAATTGGATGTAACACAGCACCTGGTTAGCAAAGGTGCTGATGTTGATGCTAAAGATAGCGATTATAGTTCGATTCCATTACACGCAGCTGCTAAGTGTGGAAGTGTGAGCATAGTAAAGTATTTTATTGGTAAGGGTATTAATATTAACATTAAGAGCGGGTATGGGTATACACCGTTACACTTTGCTGCTGAGGCTGGTAGTTTTGACGCAGTAAAATATCTAATCAGAATAGGTGCTGATATTAATGCTGAAAACAAATTTAACAGAACTCCGTTGCATTTAGCTTCTGAAGCTGGAAAATTGGGTGTAGTGAAGCACCTTATTAGTAATGGTGCTGATGTTAATGCTAAAGACGAATGTTGCAATACTCCGTTACACTCTGCTGCTTATAGTGGAGAATTGGGTGTAGTAAAGCACCTTATTAGTAATGGTGCTGATGTTAATGCTAAAAACAAATACAGCAGGATTCCATTACACTTTGCTGCTATGATGAGAAAAGTTGATATAGTGAAAACACTGCTAAAACACAATGCAGACATTAACGCTAGAGATGATGATAAACTGACAGCATTACATTATGCCGGTTATCGTAACAAACTTGTGGAGTTACTTTTAGCCCATACTGTGTCTGCTGAAAGTGTTTAATGTAGCTTGAGAGGAGGAAAATTATTTGTCTTGACAGCATATATGACATCCTTTACGATTAAAGTTAACAGTGAAAGTGTATATTTGTTATGTTTGCGGTGATTGAAACAGGTGGAAAGCAGTATCTAGTAAAAAAAGGTAGTGTAATAAAAGTAGAAAAACTAGAAGCTGAGGAAGGAAAGGAGGTAGAGATTGATAAGGTAGTTTGCCTTTCAGGGAACGGTTTATCTTATTCACCTAATGCTACTGTTAAAGCTGAAGTGCTTGAACAACGCAGAGGGGAGAAAATTATAATTTTTAAAAAGAAGAGAAGAAAAAATTACCGTAGGAAAACTGGTCATAGGCAATATATAACTGTTCTTCGTATCAATGAAATTAATCTTCAAAAATAAGGGGTAAGATATGGCAACTAAAAAATCAGGTGGTAGTTCCTGTAATGGTAGAGACTCCGCAGGTCGTAGGTTAGGGATAAAAAAGAACGGAAAAGTTATTCCTGGTAACATAATTGTCCGTCAAAGAGGTACAAAATTTCATCCTGGAAGGAATGTTGGTATGGGTAAAGACCACACAATTTTTGCTAAAGTGGAAGGCTGGGTCAAATTTAGAAAGTCAGTAAATAAAAAGACTTTTATTGATATCTTGCCTGCGGATAATATACAAGTTTCAGCTTAGGGGTCTGTAGCTCAGGTGGTTAGAGCGCACGCCTGATAAGCGTGAGGTCGGAGGTTCAACTCTTCCCAGGCCCACCATTTAGTAATTACTAAATGGATTTTCTATAACAACTTTGACATTGTGTGAGCAGAAGCCTAAAGCATGAGTTTATATAAAAATTTAATTACCAGTGAATCAGTTGCAGCTGGTCATCCAGACAAAGTAGCAGATCAAATTTCAGATGCAATACTTGATGAGTACCTTTTTACTGATCCTTCCTCGCGAACCGCAATAGAGACTTTAGTTACCAAAGATAACGTTATTATAGCAGGAGAAGTGTTTGGACCTAACATCGCAAATAGCAGAATTGAAAATATTGTGAGGGATACAATAAAAGATATTGGCTATGAATGCGATGGTTTCCACTGGAGAAAAGTGAAAGTAAATATATTGCTGCATGAACAATCAAATGACATTGCAATAGGGGTGGACCAAGGTGCTGGAGATCAGGGCATAATGTATGGCTATGCAACGACAGAGACAGAAAGTCTTATGCCGGCGCCAACTTTTTATGCACACTTGATTTTAAAAAATATCATGAGTGTAGCTAAAGAAGCAAAACTTGGTCCAGATGCAAAATCGCAAATCACCTTGGCGTATGAGAATAACCTTCCAGTACGTGCTGAAAGTATTATCGTTTCAATACAGCACCCTGAAAATCTGGATCAATTAAAGGTAAAAGAAATAATTTACCCTTGCATAGTTTCATCTTTGCCTAAAGGGTGGATGTGTTCTGAGGAAAATCTCTTGGTCAATCCAACTGGTAGGTTTGTTGTTGGTGGACCAGTTGGTGATTGTGGATTAACCGGACGAAAAATCATGGTTGATACTTATGGAGGATATATTCCACATGGCGGGGGAGCGTTTTCTGGAAAAGACGCAACAAAGGTTGATAGATCTGCAGCTTATATGGCAAGATATCTTGCTAAAAATACTGTCTTTGCAGGCTTAGCTGAGCGCTGTCTTGTGCAGCTTTCTTATGCAATTGGTGTGTCAAAACCTACCTCATTCTACATCGATACATTTGGTACAAATACGGTAGATGAGAAGAGGATTAAAAAGCTTATCGAAGATAACATAGATTTATCAACTAAAGGTATCATCAAACATTTATCGCTTAGCTGTCCTATATACAAACGCACAGCCTGTTATGGACACTTTGGTAAGAAATCAGAAGAAGATGGTGGATTCTCTTGGGAAAACATAGATTTATCTGATGTTCTTTGTAGGGAGTTTAATATGGGGAACAACAAAAAAATTTCTTTAGATTGCTAAAGTTTTTGATTTATAGCTTAATACTGATATACTAACCTATAGTTAAAGTATAATTAGTTTTTCATAATAATTATACTTTATTAGTAATAATCTTCATATTTATGAGGCTCACAAAATGTGTAACAAAATAAAAGAGAAATTCTATGATATAGCTATAAGAGAATCACCTGACCTTATTGAAAAAATAAAGGAGCATCCCTTCAATGTTGAGTTAATGAATAATACGCTAGATTATGAAAAATTTAAATTTTATCTTCAGCAGGATTGTTTGTATGTAACAGATTGCACTCGCGCTTTATTGATCATTGCAGCTAAAGCTCATGATATTGAAATAATGGATAAATTAACCAGTGTAGCTGTTGGCACTTTTGCTACACGAGATTACTATAGAGAACACTTCGCAGATTGTGATTTATCTGACAACCACAAAAAGTCAAGGTCTTGTTCTGCTTTTACTGACTTTTTCATGCGCGTTGCATATCATAATTCTGTTGCTGAAGGTTTGGCAGCATCTTACCCATGTTTTTGTATATATCAAATGGTTGTTCGTCACATTGTGGAAAGTGGCATCGCTCCTAACAATAAATATCAGAAGTGGATAGATTTTTTTAACACCGAGATGGCAAATAACATGATTGATGATGTGACTAAAATCATGAATAAGCTATATGAAAAATACAGCAGTGATGAACAAAAGAACATGTTAGAATTCTTTCATAGTGGATTAGAGCTTGAACTGGCATTCTGGGATGAGATGTACTATTCCAGTCTCTCATGATTAAAGGATGTTAGCAGTGAATTACTCACATCAGAAACTTAAATTTTTTGATTTTATATGTTCAGCAGTATAATTAAGAGCTGTTATGGATCAAACCTTTTAAGAGATATAATTGATCATCCTTTTAATGTTGAACTGATGAACAGCACTTTAAATATAGAGAGTTTTAAGTTCTATATCCAACAGGATGCATTATTTTTGGATGACTATGTTCGTACCATATTAATTATCGCATCTAGAATAGAAGGTCGTGATAACATGGTCCTACTTGCTAAAGTGGCACAAGGGTCAATAGCTGCTAATAAATTCTTGTATGATCGCTACTTTACTATATATGGTATAAGACGTGGAAAAAAATCTCCTGCATGTTTCAACTTTACCAATTTTCTTTTATCCATCTCGTATAGTGATACCTATGAAGCTGTAACAGTTTTGTATTCTTGTATGTTTATATACAAGACTGTCATTGATACTATGAAAAATAGATTCAAGAAAAATAACAGGTATAAAGATTGGTTTGATTTTTGCAGCAGTAGTTTAATAGAGTATGGATGCACTGCTTTAGAGAGTATTGTTGATGAATATTGCCAAAAAGTAGGGGCAAATGAAAGAAGCAGAATGCTTGAATTATTTGGAATCAGTGCACAATTTGAGTTGGACTTTTGGAACAGCGCATATAATGTTTCAAAATTCAATCAAGTGCCTAAGGAACATTGACAATTTTGAGCTAATTTGTATGCTTAATACGTATTTTTGAAGATGGTATGAAAAGTAAAGAACATGATTTTCATTTAGTGGACCCAAGTCCTTGGCCAATTGTTATATCAGCGGCAATTCTTATTCTTGCGCTTGGGTTAGTTGGCACCCTCCATAGACAGGTTTTTGGAATACTTAGTTTAATTTTAGGAATCTCTGCGGTATCAGGGGTGTTATTTTATTGGTGGAGGGATGTAATAAAAGAAGCTATTTACGATAAATGCCATACTGCCATTGTAAAAAATGGACTTAAGGTTGCAATGTACTTATTTATCCTTTCAGAAGTTGTATTTTTTATAGCGTTCTTTTGTTCATTCTTTAAAGCCTGGCTTGACCCGGTTTTTTCATTTGAAGCATTTTCTCCTACAAAAAGGGTTGAATGGCCTCCTGAGGGAATTTTGCCGCCTGATCCGTGGTCATTGCCATTTATGAATACGTTAATATTGTTGCTTTCTGGTACAACTATTAACTGGGCACATCACTCTCTACTTGAAAATGATAAAAAGAGCATGATTAAAATGCTATCAACGACTATATTGCTTGGGGTATTTTTTATAATAGTGCAAGCTATGGAGTATCATGAGGCGAGTTTTTCTCTACAAGAAACAGGAGAAAAGCTGATCTATGCGTCCAATTTTTATATGATTACTGGGTTTCACTGCGCACACGTTATAATAGGGATAATATTTTTATCAGTATGTTTGTTCAGGGCTCGGAAAGATCAATTTACACCTCAAGACCATTTATGCTTTGAATTTGCTTCCTGGTATTGGCACTTTGTAGATGTGGTCTGGATATTTTTGTTTGTATTTATTTATTGGCTGAGTGTTTTTTAGGTGGTTAAAATAATAGGTCTCGATCCGGGAATAAGTAAAACCGGATGGGCTATTATCAATCTGAGTGAGAAAAGTAATATTGAGTTTCTGGAAAGTGGGACCATATCAACTGACAGTAAGCTCAGCATAGGTGAACGTCTGCACATAATTTTCGGACAGTTAAAAAAAGTAATTTCTTTATATTCTCCAAGTGAAGCTGCGGTGGAGAAAGTTTTCGTTAATAAGAATCCTAAATCTTCGCTAACTTTGGGATATGCGAGAGGGGTCGTAATTTTATCATTGGAGATAGCAGGGTTAACTATAAATGAATATGATGCAAACTATATAAAGAAAAGCATTACTGGAAATGGCCATGCCGACAAAGATCAAGTTATATTTATGGTGAAACAGATAGTTAAAAATTTAAATATAAAATGTCACCATGCTGCTGATGCTCTTGCTATAGCAATTTGTCATGCTCATATGAAAGATTCATGTTTTATGGGATAGTTTTTGTGCAGCGGAATGGTAGAACGAGATAGACAAGATGCCCTAAAAAGGCTGCGCGCTATCTCAGAGGTATGGTCATTTAGACACTTCCTAATTTATCATTTTGTGCCACTGCTTTTCATCTAAAATTTCTATACCTAATTCCACTGCCTTTTTATATTTGGATCCTGGATCTTCTCCTGCAATTAGGTAGTCAGTTTTAGCAGAAAGATTTGAGCTGATTTTTGCTCCTAGAGCCTTGGCTCTTACTTTTGCCTCTCCTCTACTCATAGTAAGTAGTTTGCCGGTAAACACTATAACTTTACTGTTCAACACAGAATCGCTAGAGTTGGAGCTGACAGGCAGAATTTGAAGATAATCAGTAAGATCCTTCAACATTTTGATGTTGTGTTCCTTAGAAAAAAATGATTCCAAAGATTTAGCCACTTTTTCTCCTATGCCATCTATACCTACTAGCTCATCACTAAAAGATTTGGCTGCTTTCTTCTCTGCACCATCTATATCTATCTCAGCATCATTTGATAGCAGTTTGATCATCGAGCTATACCAGTTATCATAAGAGACATAATAATTTGCAAGCAATGCTGCTGCAACTTGGCCAATAAATCTAATACCCAAAGAAAATATAAACCTATCTAGAGTTATTACCTTTCTGCTTTGTATAGCATTTAATAAATTAGTTATTGATTTCTCGCCCCAGCCAGACTGTTCTTCCAGATTAAATTCATTTAATTTTTCTTCTAAGATAAAAATATCTGGGATTTGCTTTACCAAACCAAGGTCATAAAAAAACTTTATCTGCTTTTCACCAAGGCCAACAATGTCAAATGCATCTTTCGATACAAAATGCTTCAGTTTTTCTATTATTTGAGCTCTGCAGGTAAATTCCTCAGGGCACCTTATTGCCGCCCCCTCAATCTGCACTTCACTACCACATTCAGGGCATACTTCAGGAAATACAAATTCAGGTGCATCCGTATGACGAGAACCTTTATCTACTCTAACAATTTGAGGAATCACGTCCCCTGCCCTTTTGATTGTTACAATATCTCCTTCCCTTATGTCTTTACGTTTTATCTCATCTTGGTTATGCAGGCTCGCCCTACTGACTAACACTCCACCAATATTGACTGGCACTAAATCTGCAACAGGAGTTAAAACCCCTGTTCTACCTACTTGTATAAATATCTTGTTTAGCTTTGTCTTTGCATAAACCGCAGAAAATTTGTACGCAAGTGCTGAGCGTGGTGCTTTATGGGTGCTTCCTAGACGATTTTGCAGCACCAAATCATTGACTTTGTAGACTATTCCATCAATATCATAATCCAAGTTATAGCGACGATCATAGATCTCGTTATAGAACTTCAGCATTCCATTCAAACTGCTTGTTAAGAACCGATGCTCATTTACGCAAAAGCCAAGTTCCTCAAGTCTCTCTAGTACTTCACTTTGGCTTTTTTCCGTTCCACCAATCAAAGAATAAGCAAAATATCTAAGTTGTCTGCTTGCTGTAACGTTCGCATCCAATTGCTTCAGAGAACCAGCAGCCGCATTTCGAGGATTGGCAAACTCATTGTTTTCATTTAGCTTTAAAAAGTCACTGTTACTGATATATATTTCCCCCCTTACTTCTAGCCTTCCTTGCACACCTTGCAAAAATTTAGGGAAGCCTTTTATTGTTGCTACATTGTAGGTGACATCTTCTCCTGCAAAACCGTCGCCTCGAGTTGCAGCTTTAGCAAACCTTCCATCCTCATAAATTGCAGAAAACGACAGTCCATCAATTTTTAGCTCACATAATATTTCTATTTCATCCTCAATTAAAAACCTCTTTACTTTAGATAAAAACCTCTCCACACCTTCTTCATCATAAGCATTCTCAAGAGAAAGCATGGGTTCTTGATGTTCCACTTTGGAAAATCTCTCATCGGGTGCAGCACCAACACTATCTTGTGTTGCATGAATTCCTGGAAGTTGTTCCTTTATCTCAGTTAACTTTCGCTTTAGCTCATCATATTTAGCATCAGTGATTTCCGGCTTGTTTTTTTGGTGGTATAAGACATCATGATAATCTATCTGCATTTGCAATTTAGCAAGTTCTCGTCTCAAATTTTCCAAATTAATCATATACAATTATCCCCAACACTGGAACTAGTGCACAAATATGGAATCATATTAATTTTCTCGTCAAGTTGTGAATTTTCATGAATTTAATACATAGTAAAGGTAAAGTACTAGAAAATCAATAGAAGCTGCAGATGATTGAAAGTAGGTAAAAGCGATATATTTATTTGCAACCAGTGACCAGAATTATTTATCATAACTTTTGAGCTATATAAAATTTCATATGATAATATTAATAACAAATGATGATGGTTTTGAAAGTGAAGGAATAAAATTACTCAAAGAGGTTGCACAAAATTTTGCATCAGAAATATGGGTAGTGGCACCAGATACTGACAGAAGTGGAGCAGCAAGATCTCTTGACTACCCAATAAATCAATCTATTAGAGTAAACCAACGTAGTAAAAAGGAATTCAGTGTATCTGGTACCCCTGCAGATTGTGTTATTATTGCGCTGAATAAGATCATGGATAAAAAGCCAGATTTAATATTATCTGGAGTAAATATTGGATCAAACGTTGGAGACGACGTTTGTTATTCAGGAACAATTGGTGCTGTTATGGAAGGCGCTGCAAGATCTATACCTTCTATTGCGCTAAGCCAAGTATATCATAATGGGATAAACTGGCACAATACAAAGGTTTTTGCACCAAAGGTTATTGCTAAACTAGTTGAAATTGGCTGGCCTAAAAATATAGCGATGAGTGTAAATCTTCCTGCTGTGGAAAAAGTAAAAGGAATAGAGTTTGTTGAGCAAGGTGAATATAACATTGATGGAGATTTAACCTTTACTGAAAATTCAGATGGCTCTTTAAGCTTAAACTGGTCTCGAGAACACTCAGGTAGTGGTAGTGTAGGTAAAATCAAAGAAGGATTTATCACTATCACACCAATAAAATTAGATTTTACAGATTATGATACGTTGAATGCTATGAAAAATTCTCACGCAGACAAATTTTTTTCCATAGTTAATTGAAAAAACGTTTGCAAATCTTTTATTAGCCGAATAATATGTGGCTATTAGACATAATACCTCCTGTTTCGCACCTTTTTAGGTGCGAATTGAGGTTGTGTTTAGATTCAAAACTTTGGTATCTATTTAGGAACATGGTTAATTTGCAAATATTGAAGCAAAAGTGGTGTCATGTAGGTAGATCCTCTTCTTGTCACCCAAGTAGCCTAGCAGGGTGTCATCCAAGTAGCCCCCTCCTGTCATTCCAGTGCCTCCTTTTCTTGTCATCCCAGTACTTGATACTGGGATCCAGGATACTACCTTAGTAATAAATATTTAAGAAACTTACCAAGCGAAGAAAAAAAGCAAAAGAAGCCCCGTTGGTGGCTAGTTATTTACTTTTGTGTCGAAATGTTGGCGTTTCTTTATCTTAAACGCTTAATAAGTGCGACTTAGCTGCTTTTTAATGCAACTTAACCTTAGCCATAAACGTTTAAGAAACTCACTAAGCAGAAAAAAAGCAAAAGAAACCCCGAGTAGCTAGTTATTCACTATCTATCTTATGATATTGGCGTTTTTGATGTCTTAAACGACTTATAAGCGCGTTTGAGCTTGTATAGGTAAAAAAACAGAAGTTTTAAAAAGACATGCAGTGCACATAGTGCGAAAAATTAAACATGAGACGCCAAATATGCTAAGTTTTTTTCTCATTTAATCTGCACAGACTAAAGATAAATAATAGCTTCAGTCTCATTATAAGAGGGTTGGAGGAACTTGTCAAGTAAATTTTTCGTTTCTATTGGATGACGGCTGGTCAAATCACAATGCTTGTGCAGTTGTAACTGAAATTGCGCTAATTTGCTGATCTATGTAAACATAGGCACTATCCTGTTGATAAAGCTCAAACTAACTGATAAATTCTTAACGCAGTTATTGTTGGAACAAATGTTTTTACTAAAACCTACACATCTCTCTTATTTTTCCAAAAAAGCTTTGCCTTGGCTTGGAGCTGCGTGTTTCGTATGTTTTTTAGTTGGAGTATTTCTAGCTTTATTCTTCTCTCCAGAAGATTATAAACAAGGAGAAATTGTGCGAATTATGTATCTTCACGTGCCTTCTGCATGGCTTTCTCTCGGAATATATGGGTTAATTGCAGCGCTCAGTTTCATCTCCTTAGTGTGGAATAACAGCATTGCTAGCGTTTTGGCCCATGCAGCCGCTCCTGCAGGAACAGTCTTTTCTGCAATATGCTTAATCACAGGTAGCATCTGGGGAAAAGGAACCTGGGGCACTTGGTGGGTATGGGATGCAAGGCTCACTTCAATGTTGATCTTATTTTTCCTATACGTTGGATACCTCTCGCTGTGGAGCGCTTTTGATAATGAAGAAAGAGCTAAAAAATCAGCAGCGGTATTTGCTATCTTTAGTGCCGTAAATATCCCCATAGTAAAGTTTTCCGTGAACTTGTGGGCTACTCTCCACCAGCCAGCAAGTATTCTCAGAAAAGGTGGAGTAGCGATAGAAAGTTCTCTACTGCTGCCGTTAATTGCAATGTTTATATTTTGTGCCACATTTTTTTTAGTAGTATGGATACTCTATTCACTTCACCTGATTAATTTGTATAAGATAAAGAGAGAAATTAGTGCGCGGTATTAGACAGTTTCGTAATCATGAAGAAAAATATGCTGGAGAAAATTAAGCAGAATACCTTTGGTCACTTCAAATACCTGCCTGAAGCTGCAGGTTTTAGTGTAAAAACAGACCGTACTTTTACGATAATTAACTGTGGGCTCGGGTCTTCGATGTTTAACATCGTTTGTGGCGACTACCACGCAGAAAAGGTTCAAAGTGTTGTAAACGAATTTAAAGGTCAGCCTTTCGCGTGGTGGATTAGTCCATCGATTGAATCAAAAGCATTAAGCCGAAAATTGCTGGGGCACGGCTTTATTACCGAAACTGAAGAGCGTGCTATGTTGTGTGATCTAACTAATTTTGAAAGCAGAAACAACCAACTTATCAGAATAGAGCAAGTATTGAATCGAGATCAACTTGAACATTTTATCAAAGTTCTTGAAACATATGATGCAACGGCACGTAGCTTTTATGAAAGGCTCACAGAACCACTCCTAAATCAACAAGAAAAATTGTTCGTTGGGTATGAGGATAATGTTCCCGTTGTAATTGCTATTCTTTTTATCCACAGTGACACATCCGGCATTTTCAGCTTGATAACAGAAGAAAATAAAAGGGGGCTTGGGTATGGCACCCAAATGATCACTCATCTTATGGATATTGCTAGAAAAATCGGTGTAAGATATGCGACTCTTTCTGCGTCAAGTGGTTCAGGATATCGAATCTATGAGCGCTTGGGGTTTCATACGTTCGGTCAATTTGAGTGTTTTGAATGGAGGAGTTAAAAAACTACTTGACAACTTTCGTCGGTCCCCTTATCATAGTATTGTGGGTGTTTTAGGCCTAAAATTTATCTTTAATCTTGTATTAAGTGACAAAAGCACAGTATAAAACAAGGCGTGTTATGTTTAATTTCTGCAGCATGGACACTGCATGTCTTTATAATTTTTTGTCTACATTAGCTGGACCTCACTTATTAAGCGGTGTAAGAGAGAACCGGACGCCAAGTTTTTGAGAGAACAGTAAACAACTCAC
>JAISAR010000068.1 GCA_031266615.1 Rickettsiales bacterium | reverse complement strand
TAGGTGAAATTAATAAAGACATAAGGTGCACATAGTGCAAAAAATTAAACATAAGACGCCAACCATAATACTCTTGTCGTTTAATCTGCACAGATGAAGATAACTGAATACCTCCAGTTTTATGATAAGGGTGACGGCGAAAGTTGTCAAGTAGTTTTTTCGTTGAGCTTCTGTACTAATTATTATCTAAGCTAATTGTTGGTTGTGCATCTTGTTCAGAAATAAGGGCAACTAGTAGGTTATTTATCAATTGAATCTTTTGTTTTCCATCCAATTATATGCTTTTATTCTTTTCAAAATGAGCTATTACCTCCTCGATAATTCCTATTGCATTTTGCACTATATGCTTTCTTGCAGAGGTGATAGCATGTGCTTGTTGACGCCTAAGCATTGCTTGTGCAATCTCAGAAGAATACGCTAAATGCGATATTCTCGCCTCTGCAATTTCAATTCCTGCAATATCCAGTCTTTGTTGTAACATTGAACGCAATTCACCTGAAATTTTATCAGAATTTTTACGTAAAGACTCCTCGTCACTTTCGCTGTCATACGGGTAATTGCTCGCCAATTCTCTAATTACCGAGTCACTTTGCACGAAAACAAACTCATAATAATTATTGACATTATAATATGCCTTTGCGGGGCTGCTTACTCTCCAAACAATCACTACTGAAATCTCTATTGGGCTTCCATTTGCATCATTCACTTTTATTTTTTCTGTGTTGATATTTTGAAATTTCAGAGAAACAGCATGTTTTGTCGAAAATGGCAGTGTAATAAACATCCCATGTTTAAAATAAGTTCCAATATAATGACCAAGAAATTCTACCACTCTCGCTTCATTGGGGTTATTGATGAAAAACCCTTGAGAAAAAAACAACACTGAAACAGCAGCAATTCCAAGAGCAATTGCACTGTCATATGCTACAAAAAGTACCGATAAAATTAATCCCAGCACTATTAGTACAGGAAAAACCCGGAGTTGACTTAAATTTCTATCATTTATCGTATTCTTATCAATATTGTCTTTAAACTTCTTTTTCACCTGAACTCTCCCTGTTGACCGTTTTATCTATCTTATTTACAAATAGTTTAAACTCTCTTAATTCGTGATCAAGTAACTTCACTTTGTTGTTATGCGCTATTGTAAGCGGATCAATGTGTTTACCATTATATATGACCTCGTAATGTAAATGGTGCCCGGTTGCAACACCAGTGCTACCGACATAAGCGATGACCTGTCCCTGCTTTACTTTGGAGCCTAATTTCACATCACTACTAAATTTACTCATATGTGCGTAGCAGGTTGAATACCCATTTTTATGTTTTATTTTGATGTACTTACCATATCCTCCATTATTTCCTATATATTCTATCATACCTTCTGCAGCAGCGTATATAGGAGTACCAAATTTAGCCGCATAGTCTACTCCTTTGTGAAAAACAACTTTACCGCGAATAGGATGCTTTCTATTCCCAAATTTCGAAGATATACGATAATCTCCATCCAAAGGATTTGTAAAAGCTTTGCTACCTCGTAGGCTTATTCCCCCTTTATCAAAATATCCTTCTTGACCATTTTGTGACTTATAATGATATAAGCGAGTGGCTTTTTTGTTTGTTGTCAGTGAGGTGTATAAAATTTTTTCTTCAGTCTTCTGATTATTAGGCAATCTCTCAAAAAGAACCTCCAATTTACTCTCTGGCATGATATCTTTTTTAAAGTCTATACCAAAATCTTTATATATGTCGATTAGTTTCAGCACTGTATTTTGCGCCAAACCTTGTTCAATTCCTGTGGCAAAAAAGGAAGATTTTATGTTACTAGATATGAATAACAACCTTTTGTCATATATTGAGTTTCCTACGTTGCTTTCTTTTATCAGAACAGCTTGACTACTTGAATCCATGACTTTTTTTTTCCTGATTCCGTGCTGGAATGATACCGAGAGATCTGTTGATGCTTCAATGGTGTGCAAAGGTAAAATAAAAAGTAGTATGAATATGATTAGTTTCATAACTTAAGCGGCAAAATTATCACCTGCAAAAGTAAAATTACCTTCAACGTACTGTACATCATCATTATCTTCGAGCTCTTCAACCAATGCAGATAATTTATCAATTAATTCCTTATCGCTAACTTCGATCAGATCCTTTGGTTGCCATGAAAGACGAGCAAGCTCTGGCTCTCCAAATTTTGCATAAAAAGCATCACGTACTTTGCCAAAATCTTTTACTTCACAGGTTATAACATACAATTCTTCTTTGTTATTTTCCTCAACATTCAATACTTCTAACTCGATTCCATAATCAAACAAATCTTCAAAGTTTGCGCCCTCTGCTTTATAGACGATTAAGCCTACATGATCGAAAAGGTAACTAACACTTCCTGTTTCTCCCAAATTTCCACCCTTGCGAGAGAATATATAACGCACCTCAGAAGCAGTTCGGTTGCGGTTATTCGTTAGAGCATGAACAATAAGTGCAGTACCAGAAGGTCCATAGCCCTCATATTGTATTTCCTCATAATTTTCTCCTACAACACTACCAGTTGCGTTTTTTATTGCTGTTTCTATTTTATCTTTTGGCAAATTTTCCTTACGCGCAGCAAATATAGCAGAACGAAGACGTGGATTGAGTTCAGGATCAGGCAGCCCTTGCTTTGCAGCAACTGTTATTTCTCTAATAAGCTTCGTAAATTTTTGAGAGCGCTTTGCATCCTGAGCGCCTTTCCGGTGTTTTATATTTGAAAATTGTGAATGACCAGCCATACTCAAATAGTTACAAACCTAAATTATATATCAAAGCATAGAGAAAACTAAAGCGAATTTTCAAATTTGCTGCTCTCACATGGAACTTCGTCTTTCCTTTTGAGGTTTCCTGCTAACATACTTTCATACTGCTGAGCTTCCAGATCAAGACCAAGGGCTAAGTGGGCTGCTATTAGATAATTAACAGATCTAGAAAGATAGCTAGAATCCTTACTGCTTGTTACATTTTGAAAACGCTCAATTGCTGCTAGATATTCACCACGCCTTAAGTAGAACCTACCGATAGAATATTCTTTTGCTAATATATGTTCTGTGACTAGCTTTACTTTTTCCTTTATCTCTTCTGTATGTTCACTACCTGGGAAGAGATTGATATACTCAGCGGCTAGCTCTAAAGCTTTATATGCCGTTTGTTGCCCGAGTTGTACTTTATTGATTTGCATGTAATGAGATAATACCCTTAGGTAGTACACATACGGTAAGTCTTCACCATTTGAATAAATCTGTATGTAATCGTCCATATCACTTGCAGCACTGCTGTAGTTGCCCATATTGTAGTGAGAAATACCAGATAATAATTTTGCTTTCATTGCCCAATAAGAAAAGGGGTACAAATCTTCAATTTTTTGAAATGCTCTGATGGCTTGTTTATATTTTTTCTGGTCAAAAAGCTTAACTGCCTCCTCATATAGCTCAGTTTCACTTTTTTCGAGATGAACATCATCATTCGCATAAGATTGCGCAAAAGAGCAAATCAGAAGAATAAAACACGTGATTAAAGTCTTATACATAGGTTTTTTTGGTTAAAATAAAGTATAGACTAAATATTATCTAAATAAACAAATTTCTGAAAGTAGACTTCCTGCATAGTTTTTAGTAGCGCACTAGGCATATCATCCAGAAACAAAAAAACTACTTGACAAATTCTTTCAACTCCTTTATCATAAGGTTGAAGCTATTATTTATCTTCAGTCTGTGCAGATTAAATGACAAAAAAACTTAGCATATTTGGCGTCTCATGTTTAATTTTTCGCACTATGTGCACTGCATGTCTTTTTAAAACTTCTG
>JAISAR010000034.1 GCA_031266615.1 Rickettsiales bacterium | reverse complement strand
AACTTGTTTTTGATCTGCAGGCTCAATGACAAAATTCAGTAAAAAACTCAGGGTATTTTTTGGCGGATTGTATCAAATTATAGCGGCTGCATGTCTTTTTCATTTTTTCTACATTCAGCTAAATCGCGCTTAAACTAAGCGTCAGCAAATTATTATAGCGCCAATTTAAAGTATTATAGAGTCAAAACTCGCCACTCGGGATTTCTTTGCCTTTTTTTTTGCTTGGTAAATTTTTTAATATAATTGCAATGCAAGATGAGGTTTGGGTTCGTAGGCCAATACATCCAAAACAAAGAGATAGAATATTTCTTCAGAATTGTGTATAATTCTTAATACTTTTTAAGTGAATTTCTCATGGCTTTATCAAAATTTCTCAATCCAAAACTGGACTTAACCTTCAAGAAAATCTTTGGCACTGAGAAAAACAAGAACATTCTTATCCATTTTCTCAATGATATCTTAGGGTTTACTGGTGTCAGCAGAATACAAGAAGTAGAATTCCTTAGTACCTATATGGATCCTGAAATTGCCTCTGATAAACAGAGTATCGTTGACGTTCTCTGCAAAGACTCCATTGGAAATAGATTTGTCATCGAAATGCAGCTCGCTCGCGATAAAGGCTTTGAAAAACGCGCTCAGCTATATGCTGCTAAAGCTTATTCAAGGCAGGTTGGGAAAGGTGGCGAGTACATCGATTTAAAGACGGTATTCTTTATTGCTATTTCCGATAATACGGTATTTCCTGAGGAAGTTGACTATATTTCTACTCATAATATACGAGATACAAAAACCAATGGACATTACTTAAAAGATTTTCAGTTTGTCTTTATAGAGTTGCCTAAATTCGCAAAAAACAGAGTGGAGGAACTAGAGAGCACAATAGAAAGGTGGTGCTTTTTTTTTAAGTATGCAGAGGATACTACAGATGAAGACTTAAGGAATATGGCAGAAAAATCACCAATAATAAAGTTAGCATATGATGAGTTAGACAAGTTTAGCTGGGACGAAAAAGATCTAATAGCGTATGAAGAAAGATTAATGGACCTACGTAAAGAAGAAGGCATCCTCGCTCAAAAGCTTGATGATGCAACTGAAAAAGGTAGACAAGAAGGCATACAAATCGGCCATGAAAAAGGCAGAGCGGAGGGAAAAGAGGAAGGCAAACAACAGGCTAAAATAGCTGTGGCTAAAAACCTACTTAAAGCAGGAGTTTCTATTGATATCATAGCTCAAACTACTGGTCTTCCTAGAGCTGAAATTGCACAACTCAAAGAAGAAGTCACGAGTTAACCGCTTAGCTACCAATATATTTTGAAGTAAGCTGCCCACGAGGTTTCTTTTGTCTTTTTTCAGCCTTGCTACTCGTTAGTGCCGCATTAGCTATATCACATGGAATTGTGCAATGGATGCGGCTTAACATAAAAAGTTTGACTTTTTGAAGTTTTGTGTTACGCTCAGGCTCAAATATAGTTCGCTATTAGTAAGGGGTAGTTGCCATGGATAAAAAAGAAGCTTTAAAAGTATTGGAAATATCAGATAATCTTTCTGGTCCTGACATTGTTTGTCAAGTTAAGCAGCGACTTAAAAAATTACATAAAGATAATCCAGAGGAACTCTCAAAAACAATAGAAGCATGTAAATTTCTTACTGATGGTCAAGAAGATCAGGCAGAAGTTTTCTCGGACCTTGTAATATCAGCCATTAACGACGATAAACTAGATTTTTTGGAGTTGTTGCTAAAGACAGTAAAAAATGGTGATAAGTTTAACTATTTGAATACAGAAGGTACTGGCGGCAATATACCATTAAACTTTGCGCTTGGACATACAAGTTACAAACATGAGTCAAGGATTAAGGCCATAAGTTTACTTTTAAAGTATGGTGCTAATCCTAATACAAAAGACCGAGAAGGCAAATCATCATTACACTGTGTTATTAATAATAGTGATGGCGTTTTTTGCCACAAAGTTACTGAATTGCTCTTAGAGTACAAAGTTGATCCCAATGCAAAAGATAGTCAAGGTAAAACACTGTTGCATTACTTATGCGAGAATAATGGTTACCTTAATGATTGTGCCCGTGGTCGTGTTGAAATTGCAAAATTACTTTTAAGGAAAGGTGCTAACCCAGACTTAAAAGATAATTACAATAAAAAACCGATAGATTATGCTAAACACGACAGTAAAGTTGGGCAGTTATTTGGTGCCATTGATTATAATATGGCGTTGATACACTCTGGTAGTGCGGCGACCCTTTCATTTTTGAGTATTGGTTGCGCAGTTGAAGCTGCAGTTGGAAATTGGAGAAAAAGCAGATAAAATTGGATTTATTATCCTTGCAACAGCTGCGGCTGCTGTTACATTTTATTGTGCGTACCACGCAATAAAAATTATGTTCTTTTCAGAACCCTCAACTGAATTTACTGAAGCTAGGGCAGAGGGACTTAAAATTCAAGAATTAGGAAATGCAGGGTAAAATATGATTGAAGCAATAAATATGAACAGGGAAAAAGCTTTAAAGATACTCGGCTTTGGTCCAAATGATAATCCCAGTGAATGAGAAATTAAAAAGGCGCGTAACAGATTAGCACTTAAGGTTCATACAGACAAAACCTTAGGTAGCAAATCGGAAGAAACTGAGGAAAAAATTAGACAAGTAAATCTTGCATATGAACTTCTTACTGGGAAAAATGTAGAAACCGAGCAATATACGAAAAAACCTGCAAGATCAACTAGCGAAGATTTGAATATTAATTCTGCTAGAGATTTAAAATTTCGTTTATACATAGCTCTCTTAAGGAAAGATATAGATATAGCATTTCTCAAAAAGCTCTTTTCTAAGTTCAAGAGCAGTAAAGATGGAAGATTTGGTGATTACATCAATGAAAAAGACTTTGTAGGTAATTTACCATTATTTTCTGCTATTTCTTCCGGCAATGTTGAGCTTGTGAAATTGCTCTTGGACAACGGTGCTGATCTTAATGTACAAAATAAATATGGTGAATCTCCATTACATAAAGCATGTTCTGGAGGACATGCTAGTATTGTAAAACTGCTCTTGGAAAAAGGTGTAGGTCTTAATGCGCAAGATAAATACGGTGAATCTCCATTACATAAAGCGTGTTTCAGCGGATATTATAACATCGTAAAACTGCTCTTGGAAAAAGGTGTAGACCCTAATGTGCAAGATAAAGATGGTGAATCTCCATTACATAAAGCACGTTCCAAAGGGCATGATGGCATTGCAAAGCTACTTTTGGAGCATGGTGCTAAATCAGATTTGAAGGATAAAGATGACAAAAAGCCAACAGGTCGTGTTTTTCCTTGTAGTGATGGTGGAAAACCATTTAACCATAAGAAAGCATTCTGGCTCGGGGTTGCTGCAATATTAGCCGCAGTAGTCAGTATTGCCTTGATTTCTGGGGTTGCCGACGCATATATAGGTGAGGTTTGGTGTTTTGTTCTTGCAGTAGTGATAGCTGTTATTGCACTGTGTTGTGCATACTGCGCAAAAACTCAACCTCCTCCATCAGGACCCTCAACTGAGTTTACTGAAGCTAGGGCAGGGGGACTCAATAGTCAGAAATCACTAGGTGGAGCTTAATAATTAGAGACTAAAGGAGTTCTTTTTTAAAAAACTTAAGGTATAATATAGGTATTTGATATCTTTTATAGTGATTATGCCGAGTTTAAGCTGCCTTTATGGTGACAATGCGGAGTTTGTGGAGGAAATGTATAACCGCTATCTGCGGGGCGATAAATCAATCGGGGAGGATTGGTACAGAATTTTTTCAAGCAATTTAGAAGCAAGTCAGGCAAAGCCTTGCAGCGTGCAGCATGTAGCCAAGATGGATAATTCAGCTTCTGATCTGGCAAATTTTTTCAGATCTTACGGTCATTTTTTCGCAGATCTTAATCCGTTATCACCAAATGTAAATAAAGAAATAGATTATCAGAAGTATTCAAACCTCTCTCCAACGCATGATGCTGGAATCTATAGAGATATTTACTGCAAGAATATCGGTTTTGAATTTATGCATATTTCCTCTTATGAGGAGAGAATGTGGCTGCAGGAGAGAATTGAAAACCAGACCTATACGCTGAGCTCTCAGGATAAAAAAGAAATACTGAGGCACTTGGTCAAATCTGAGATGTTCGAGCAGTTTCTCCACATGAAATTTCCTGGATATAAGCGTTTCTCTATCGAAGGTGGAGAGTCAACTATTGTTGCAATTGAGAGAATCATTAGTGATTCTGCGGCTTTTGGCATTGAAGAGATAGTTCTTGGCATGGCTCATCGCGGACGACTCAGTGTTCTAACCAAAGTTATGGGGAAAGAATATGCGGCAATGCTATCTGAATTTCAAGGCAACCTTGCATACCCAAGTGGTCTTGAGGTGTCTGGCGATGTTAAATATCACCTCGGTTACTCCTCTGATCGAGCACTTGATGGTGGTAAAAAAATGCACTTAAGTTTATGTCCTAACCCATCTCACCTTGAAGCGGTAAACCCGGTTTTGGCTGGAAGAATAAGAGCAAAGCAGAATATGAGATCTGCGCTTGGAGTATCAATTCATGGTGATGCGGCTTTTATAGGTCAAGGAGTGGTTGCTGAAACTCTGACTTTGAGCAATATTGAGGGCTATAAAGTGGATGGCGTTGTGCATATTGTCATTAATAACCAAATTGGTTTTACTGCGAGCCCATGCTGCGCGCGGTCATCTTTTTATTGTACTGATATAACTAAATCTATAGAAGCTCCAGTATTTCATGTGAATGGAGATAATCCAGAAGCGGTGAGTTTTGTCGCAAGTTTGGCGATGGAATATAGGCAGAAGTTTAAAAAAGATGTGGTGATTGACATAATATGCTACCGCAAATATGGCCATAATGAAGGTGATGAGCCAAATTTCACTCAGCCACTCATGTACAAGACAATATCAAAGCATAAAACTCCAGGAACACTGTATGAAGAGAAGCTGACTGCAGAGAAAGTGCTAAGTAGTGATGAAGTAAATAAATTACGCAGCGAATTTAGGGCAAAGTTGGATAAAAGTCTTGCTGAATCAGCGACTTACACTCCGAAAAAAGCTGACTGGTTCGGTGGTGTGTGGTCAAAACTGAGAAGAGCAAAGTTGAACGATTTGAGCGAGTACTATACGGATTCTGGTGTCTTGCCAGATGAGCTGAAAAAGTTAGGTGTACATATAAATAGTAATATCCCAAGCAGTTTTAATATCAACAATAAAGTTAGAAAAATACTTGATGGAAGAACAGACAGTATAAATTCAGGTCACGGCATAGACTGGGCAACTGCTGAAAGTCTTGCGTTTGCATCACTACTTAAAGAAGGAATAGAAGTGCGTTTATCAGGGCAAGATTCTGGCCGTGGGACTTTCTCGCACCGTCATTCGAGGCTTGTTGACCAAGCAACGGAGGAAACGTTTATTCCGCTAAATAATATAAGTGAGAAGCAAGCTCACTTTGAGGTCATGGATAGCGCTCTGTCTGAGTATGCTGTGATGGGCTTTGAATATGGGTATAGTCTTGACTCTCCATATTCACTGGTGCTCTGGGAAGGGCAATTTGGTGATTTTGCAAATGGCGCGCAAATCATGATCGACCAGTTTATTGCATCGGCAGAAACAAAGTGGTTGCGATCGAGCGGTCTAGTTTTATTGTTGCCTCATGGTTATGAAGGGCAAGGACCTGAGCATAGTTCTGCTCGTATAGAGAGGTTTTTGCAACTCTGTGCAGAAGATAATATGCAGGTGGTTAATTGCTCCACTCCGGCGAATTACTTTCATGCTTTGCGCCGGCAGATTCATCGGGATTTTCGTAAGCCTTTGGTAGTGTTTACACCTAAATCGCTACTGCGTCACAAAAGAGCAGTTTCTAACCTGTCTGATTTTGAAGGAAAATTCCTCACAGTAATTCCAGAATATAGAACAGGTTTAGTTTCAGATGACAAAATACGCAAAACCGTAATATGCAGCGGTAAAGTTTATTACGATATAATCGAAGCATGTGAAAGACAAAAAATAAACGATATAGCAGTAATACGTTTGGAGCAATTCTATCCATTTCCTGCTGATAAATTAAGTAATGAACTTGAGAAGTACAAAAACGCTGAAATTGTATGGTGCCAGGAAGAACCAAAAAATATGGGAGGATGGTTTTTTGTCAACCCATTAATAGAGGAGGTATTACCTGGCCTCAATATTCAAGCAAGAGGGAAGGTCTTTTTTAACCCATTAATAGACGAGGTGTTATCTGATCTCAATATTCAAGCAAAAAGGCCTAAGTGCGTTGCAAGGCCTGCTGCTGCATCTCCTGCATGTGGTTATGCTAGTGTTCACACTCAGCAACAAGAGGAGATTTTGAGGCAGGTCTTGCAGGGGATCTAGTATAATTGTATAAATATTGAAACTAAAGCTGGCAAGCGAACATTGTTTACCAGATCTTGACACTGGGCACTGCAGCCAGGCGCAATAGAGGACGTATCACACCAATAAAACCTCTTTGATGCTCAAGCAAATATAAAAGGATTTTCATTATATTAAAAACTATAATATTTATTTAAATTTTTATTTATTTTTACTCAAAAAATAAATATTATTAATATTTATTTTAACTAATATAGGATATATATGAATACAGAAATATTTGAGAAGTTAATAGGAAGAATTGGTTTATGTAGTGATAGAAAAGAGGAAATCATACAGCTAAATAGAAATGTAAAAGCTTTCACAGATGAGGATAAAAAATCTATTGAATTGGTCAGAGCCATTTTTGAAGGGAATAGTATGTTTCATTTCCGCAATCCAAGTCATAATGCTACAGATTACATCTTGCATAAATTAATAAGTGACAGGGAGCTTTTCGAGAAAATGAAAGATAGAGGTACAAGTGTAATACGTCTTTTCTCTTTGTTATCAAGGTATGACGATCATTTTCATTATTGGATTAGAGTTGGATTACGTCCTGATAAGTGTGGTATATCTTGGTACTGTGAAGCTAGCCATGACTTCAACATAGTACCTTTGGAGTATTCTATACTTACTAATCCTTGTTTTTATCTCAAGTGCACTGTGTTTAATGATGATAGTACTGTCAGAAATAGGTTAGCTAGAGACTTAACTGAAGATAAAACAAAATTAGATATTTTCATAAATGGAATTTTAGCAATAAAAAGCTCGGATTTAGTAATATCTTGTATCAACACAATAGGAGCTTTTAATGAGGAAGCTAGAAGCTTTGTTAATCACTTACAGAAAAGCAACAGGATAGACTACCTCTTAAACAAAAACGATACAACGCTTGCGAAATTAGCTCTAAAGGAGTTATTAAAACTTTCTATTTTACAGGAAAGGAAAAGCACTAAATTAGAATCTCCCCAAGCTTCAAGTGTGAATGTTAGCGAAGCGCAACATTATAGTATTATATAGTTGGCAAAGTAAGTAACTAAAGTCTAAAATGGTTGCTATACTGAGGCTCCTTTAAGTATAGAGCCTCAGCATTGCTTAATTTTTGTTTATTCTCCAACCTGTGATAGGCCTATGCTAGCCTATAACTAATGTTTCACCTCCACTAGTGGAATATTGCTCCAGCTACTGCTGCCGTAGTTATCAATAGAAGCGTTTAAGTAATCTGTATCAAAGCGTACGGGCACATCAAACTCAAAGCTTGCAGTGACTATTGCATCTTTCACTGGTGGTTTCGTAAATGTTATTTCTCCGGTTGAATAATTCACTGAATATTTTTCTGTCTCTACACCATCTAGGTAAACCTTTATTGTATCATGCACTGGCTTTTTAATTGTTCGTGTATGCTTGTCTTTTCCGCTAACATAGGTTTTTATCAGCTGAAAAATCATTTTTTTGTTGTCCCCTATTCCAATTTCTTGATTGGTGGCTGTAAAGTCTGACCAATCCTTAAAACGAAACCCTATTGCTCTACCTTTTCGTGCGTTAAAAAATGTTATGAGTTCTGTCAGCTGCTCATTTGATCTGACCCCATAAGCTATGTTGTACCTAGCACGCGCATGAGACCAGTTGATATTGTGCTGTTCACAACCATTGTGGGTTGTTACGACGTCAGTGGAAAATTCCGGTCCTCCAGTTGAACCGTAAGATATATTTTCTGGAAATCTCATTTCTGTAAATGACATATGCCCTCCTGAAAAATAAAGTTGAAATAATGTGGTTGAAGAAGGTTTTGGAGGCGTTTCACATAGAAACAATATCATGAAAGTGGCTGAAGCTTTATACCACTAAGATAACATTTTAAACTGCTGCTATATTTATCACACCTACAGTTACTATACTCGAGTTCACTTGTACTGTCAAGCAAAAAAATAAAATTTTATGACAAACTGAGACTAGTCTTACTTTTGGCTTAATTCATCTACTTTTTCACGTAGCACATCCAAATCAGTTGCTCCTACAAACAGACTATCCCCTATTATCAAAAAAGGTGTACCGCCTACTCCTAGGTTCCTTACTAAAAGCCTGCTGTTGTTTATCATCTGTTCAATTTTGTCTGCGTTGTTTTTCATAGAGTCACTGAAGTCGTTTTCATTGATTCCTATGCTTTTCACTATATCCAATATATTTTCATCTGAAAATTCTCCTTTGTGGTCTAAAGCAGCATAGTGAAAGTCAAAATATTTTTCTTTGTCGATAAAATAGACAGCTAAAGCACTTTTTGCCGCCTTTAAAGAATCGTTACCAAGTATTGGAGTGTCCCTAAAAATGTACTTAACTTTGCCGTCATTGATCAACTGTTTTACATCGTCCTTTATGGCTTTGCAATAGCCACAAGAATAGTCAAAAAACCCTACAGCTATAACATTGCTATTTTCATTTCCTAAGTAAGGATAAGTGGAGTCAAATATTTCATTTTTATACTGTAAGATTTTACCTTTAGCCGCGTTATCCCGAGCAGCGTAACTACTTTTAATTGATTCTTCCCGGAGAGTTTTTATAATCTTATCAAAATTTCTACTTATATAGTTATCTAATCTCTCACCTATATACTCATCGTTTAGCACTTGGCTGCGATTTGAGAGCCAATTATTTATTACTGGCAAACTTGCTATTACTATTATTAAAATCAATAGAAACGATATTCTAGACATATACTTATTAAAGGACCTGCAATATAAAATTTTTAGTACCTGTATATTGAAAAAAGCATCTAATATTAATATATAAAAACATTTATATCAAGTGTATTTTATAACCGGTTTTGCCGCAAGTGCAAACTTTACGCACAATGAAAACTAAGCACGTTGCCATAAAACTCATCAGAAGATTTGATAATGCAAGTAGCCAAATCACGCCAGGATAGCCAACTATAAGATACTCCATCCTTTACCGCCACGTATAGCAACCGTAAACGCGGCGGTAAAAAAGTTGACTATTTCATAACCGCGGCATATAATGCTAGCAAACGCCGCGGTAAATTATATGAATGAACCAATAATTGGTAGGGAAAAAGAAGCAGCCATTCTAGAAAATAAGCTTCATTCCCAATCAGCTGAATTTATTGCTGTTTATGGTCGGCGTCGCGTGGGTAAAACATACCTAATAAAACAATTTTTCAGTAAGCATGCCGATATTTTATTTGAACAGACTGGTCTTAATAATGGTACTTTGCAGGAGCAGCTTGCAATTTTTACACAGGCGTTATCAAATACTTTTTACAAAAGTGCAAGAATGGCTTTGCCTAAAAATTGGATGGATGCTTTGCAACAACTCGCACTTGCTATTGATAATAACACACATGAGAATGAACAAGTTGTTTTATTTTTTGATGAATTGCCGTGGCTAGCTACAAAAAAATCTGGGTTTCTAAAAGCATTAGAATATTTTTGGAACACACGTTGGACATACCGAAAGGGACTTATCTTGGTTGTGTGTGGCTCAGCGGCTTCTTGGATGCTGGAAAATATAATTTATACCAAAGGGGGATTACATAATCGTATTACTGCAAGAATACCTTTGCAGCCTTTTAACTTACGTGAAACTAAAGAATATCTAAGATATTTAGGAGTCAACCTTAATCACCAGCAAATATTGCAGCTCTATATGGCCATGGGAGGGATACCGCATTATCTTAAGGAAGTAAGTAAAGGATTATCGGCAGCACAGAATATTAATGTGATCTGCTTCCAGGAGAATGGTTTATTATTTGATGAATTTGATATGCTGTTCCACTCCTTATATGAAGAGCCAGAAACATATCTAAGCATTATTCGCGCAATTGCAAAAAAAACAAAAGGAATCAGCAGAAAAGAACTTATAGAAGTAACTAAAATCACTGAGGGTGGTTACTTAACTACTAGATTAAGGAGCTTAGAAAAAGCTGGGTTTATTGGCGGTTTTTTACCACTCAGTAAAGCAAAAAGAGGAGTATATTACAGAATAATTGACGAATATATATTATTCTATCTAACATGGATTGAACCATTTAGGGAAGTAACAAAAAGGGCAATAATAAGTGATGCTCACTATTGGGAATTAGCAATAAAGAAACCAGCTTGGCAAACATGGACAGGACAAACATTTGAAGCAGTGTGTTTTAAACATGCCAATAAAATTAGAAGAAAATTAAATATAGAGCATATAGGAGTAATATGTGGAGATTGGCAATATCACCCAGAGAAGAACAGTAAAGAATCTGGTGCTCAGATTGACTTAGTTTTTGATTGAGAAGATGGATGTGTAATGCTCTGTGAAATAAAATATAGCGATAAACCTTATGCGGTAACAAAGGAATTTGTTGAACAATTAAAGAGAAAAGAAGCAGTTTATAGAGAAAGAACAAGGTCGAAAAAACAGATATTTTGGGTATTGATTGCTGCAAATGGAGCTTCTGAGAACCAATATCTGAAAGATACAATACATCATGTGATTACACTAGAAGACTTGTTTTGAGCTATGTACAACAACTTACGCGATTTCATCTCTGCTTTAGAAGAAAAAAAAGATCTGATTAGGATTAAGAAAGAAGTTTCAACGATCCTTGAAATGACGGAAATTCACCGTAGAGTTCTGTCAAGCGAAGGACCAGCAATCATTTTTGAAAATGTTGTCACAGAAAACGGCAAAAATTCGATTCCTGTTTTGGTGAATTTATTTGGCACTATCGATAGGATAGCTTTAGGACTGGGTATCAACCCTGGTGAACTAAGAGATCTGGGTAAACTTCTAGCGTTTTTGCAATCTCCTGAACCGCCAAAAAACCTCAAGGATGCTATGAAGATGTTTCCTCTGCTAAAAGTTATGTTGTCGATGCGAAGTAAAGTTGTGAGTAAAGCTCCATGTCAAGAAGTGGTGCTAACCGGGGATGAAGTAGACCTCAGTTTACTACCTATTCAAACGTGTTGGCCAAATGAACCTGCACCGCTTATCACCTGGCCGATTGTGGTAACAAAAGGACCGACAAAAGACAAGCAAGACAATTTCAATCTTGGAATATATCGTATGCAAGTTGTGGATAAAA
This sequence comes from Rickettsiales bacterium, assembly GCA_031266615.1. Taxonomy (GTDB): domain Bacteria; phylum Pseudomonadota; class Alphaproteobacteria; order Rickettsiales; family Anaplasmataceae; genus Wolbachia. The sequence goes on along the minus strand of JAISAR010000034.1, from coordinate 2,425 downwards.
AAACGACTCTAATGCGCTGGCTTGCACATCGTGGAGGGGCAGGTCACCATAAACGATGGAAGGAAAAGGGGCAAGGTATGAAGTTTCCTGCTGCTGCTGTAATCGGCAGCGACCCTGCAACGCTTATTGCTGCAGTAACTCCAGTGCCAGAAACATTGTCAGAATACCAATTTGCTGGACTGCTGCGCAAGAAGCCGCTTGAACTTGTAAACTGTAAAACTATACCACTTCAAGTGCCAGCTCACGCGGAAATCGTTTTGGAAGGCTATGTGAGTTTGGATAGATATCAAGATGAAGGGCCATATGGAGACCACACCGGTTACTACAATTCTGTTGAGCAATTTCCAGAATTTAACATTACTGCAATCACAATGCGTAAAAACCCAATATATCTTAGCACTTTCACTGGCAAGCCACCAGATGAACCATCAATTCTTGGTGAAGCACTCAACGAAATCTTTGTGCCGATTCTTATCAACCAATTTCCAGAGATAGTAGACTTTTATCTGCCACCAGAGGGTTGTTCCTATAGAATAGCAGTAGTGTCGATCAAAAAATCTTATCCCGGACATGCGAAAAGAGTTGTTATGGGCATACTTTCCTTCCTCAAGCAGTTTTTATACACGAAATTTATTATAGTTGTTGATGATGATATAAATATACGTGATTGGAAAGAGGTAATGTGGGCAATATCAACGAGAATGGACCCCGTGCGTGATACAATCATGATAGAGAATGCACCAATTGATTATTTAGATTTTGCCTCTCCTGAAAGTGGCCTTGGAGGTAAAATGGGATTTGATGCGACAAATAAAATCCCGCCTGAAACCAAACGAGAGTGGGGAAGAAAAATTGAAATGAGCGAAGAAATAGTAAAAAAAGTTACAAAGAAGTGGGAGGAGTATGTCTGATGAGAGGTTCGATTCAATGCTATAATCTTTTTTTGAAGTGCAGAAACTCGTTATGATGAAATATTGAAAGACATAATTTCGCAAGAGAGTAGTTGGTGGCGATCAAGGAGATTTTAAGCTCATGTCATTATACTGTACAATTAAAATAGAAAAGCGTATGAATAAAGCAATTGGAAGTGTAAAGAGAATAAAATGACAAAATACATCTTGTCCATTGATGGAGGCGGCATTAGAGGGATAATTCCAGCAGTTATTCTAGCAGAAATAGAAAGCAAAACAAAAAAGCCTATTTCTCAAATATTTGATCTAATTGCGGGAACTTCAACAGGTGGAATTATTGCAGCTGGGTTATGTAAGGAAGATAATCAAGGAAATCCTCAATACTCAGCTAATGATTTCGTTAAACTTTACGAAGAGTATGGACCATATATTTTTAAATCTTCATTCCTTAGGAGATCAATACTATCTTGGTTTAATTGTACAAAATACCCACGAAAAAACATTGAATTTGTACTGGATAAGTATTTTGGTGACGATACCTTAAAAGACACTTTGAGTAAACTATTAATTACAAGCTACGATATTTACAATCATTGTCCATTTTTCTTTAAAAATTGGAAAGAGAATAAAAAGTTTATCAAGCTAAAAGACGCGTTGAGGGCAACAACTGCTGCACCAACTTATTTTATTCCAAAAAGGTTGAAGATTAAGCAAATGGAAAAGGTACTAATAGACGGTGGAGTTTTTGCTAAGAATCCAGCTGCTTGTGCATATGCAAGTGGTAAAGTACTTTTTCCTAATGATAACATAATTCTTTTATCTATTGGTACCGGTAGGCTATCTCGTCCTATTGAGTACATAAACTCAAAAAGATTGGGAATGATAAGTTGGATCAAACCACTAATAAGCATACTGTTTACTTCAGGCCTTGATGAAGTAAATTATCAATTAGATAAGATTATGGGTAATAGATATATACGAATACAATCGCAACTAAAAGTAGCATCAATTGAGATGGATAACACTACACCCGAGAACATGCAGCGTCTAAAGCAAGAAGCTAAAGCCATGATTAAACATAATAGAGAAGCAATAGATAAGTTTTGTGATGGCTTTTGCTAGCAAGTAGGAAGCAAAAAAAGAAAGAAAAGCTAAAGGAAAGTGACTGTAAAATGAAGATTTTTAACAGCTTATGTCACAAAAGATGGTAGTGGTAGCAAATTTCAGAGATAACAGAAAAAGAGAACCTTTTGCATACAGTTGGCAGGTTTGAGGGGATTTGTAATGTTTGCTTTCTCAATAACAAAAGTTGGTATAACACGTAGCGGAATGACGGTAGCTATAAGCATTAAGAAATTTACCAAATGAAAAAAAGGCAAAAGAAGCCCTGGTCAATATTTATTTTCAGTATTGGCGTTTTTATGCCTTAAACGCTGCAATTTAGCTGCTTTTAAACACAACTAGTCTAAGCTATAATATTTAAGAAATTTACCAGGCAGAAAAAAAAGACAATA
>JAISAR010000016.1 GCA_031266615.1 Rickettsiales bacterium | reverse complement strand
TGCTTCTGCAGTTGTTACATAAATAGAATGTTTCAATCCTTGAGTATCTACTGAGATATGGAGCTTTATAACTGAGATCTTTTTACCTGCATCATAGCCCTTTTTTTCAGCAGTATCTGCGTTTTTAACGCTCTGGGCATCAATTATACAGAAACTGGTTTTCTCTTTCCGACCATTGCTGATACGGACCTCTCCAACTAATTTTTTTTAAGACACGCTCCAAAACACTTTCCTCACTTCCATTTGGTTTTTCACTCCATTTTTTAAAGTATTCGTAACAACTTCGCCATTTTGGAAACTCTTTTGGCAGCATTCTCCATTGGCAACCGCCTTTTAAGATGTATAACACCGCGCAAAATACGTCATACAAATCAAGTTTTCTCGGTTTTGTTTTTTTTCTACATGATTCTAGCTCTGGTAAAATAATCTCAAATTTTTCCCGACTTATATCACTTGGGTATAAACTTCTCATATATCCTATTTTATATACACTATCCCTTAGTTTATCCCTTTCTTGAGACTATGAACAGGTTCTCAGAGTGTGATGGTATTTTTTTCTCATATTTTACCATACCATCACACTCTGGGACCATACATTTTCCTTTCACCACTGCTTCTCATAGATAGCCATGCAATGAAGCCTTTACTACTATAAATCCTTATTTATCTCTTTTAGACTATTATGGGAAGAGCTATAAATAACGGGGAAAGAGCCTTATTTTGTGAACATACCAAGAATTTTGTCTATTATTCCACCAACATTTGCTTCAGCTTGGGTATACTCTATTTTACCACCCTTCGAAATTAATTTAGTACCTGATCCGGGTGATATGTTAACAAATTTACTACCGACAACTCCACTGCTAGTTATTAGAGCTGAACTATCAATTGGCAATTTTATGTCTTTACTTATGCACATATCGATTCGTGCTACATAAGTAGCTTTATCAAGTGATACGCCAGTTATGCTTCCAATATCTACGCCGGAAACCTTGACGCTATCACCAATTACTAAGCCATTAGCGTTAGCAAAAAGACCATATATTTTATAACAATCCTTATAGCTTTTTTTTATGTCAGATAGCTTATCAACAGCAAAATAAACCAGAAAAATAGTAAAAACCAACACAAATAATCCAGCAGTTATTTCAAGTATATTTGATCTTCGCATCTTTAGTTATTAGGATTCCAGCTTTTATAGTAACTTTTCACTTTTTGGTTTGGATAATACGCATCTTTTGTACCCGTCAAATTAGGAGTATGTTTTATTTTTCTCTTTTTATTATTAACTGGCACTGTATCATCAGTATAGTGAAGCCATATGTGCCACTTTGGAGGTACTGTTGTAGGTTCAGAGACACTGCTATACGTGACCCACCTTTTTCCTTTATTTGATTCATAGTAAGAGTTTCCATTTTCGTCTCTTCCTACGAATTTACCTTTTCTTTGTAATAGATATTTTATCGCATTACAGATTTTAGATAACATAGGGGTATTAAAACAAAAAGTATTATATATACTAATACTTTAACAGTCCTTTAACAACAATTTAATGCAATTGCCAATTTTACAAGTTATTATACCAATAATTGCATCGATGTTTTGCTTTCTTACTAGGAAACATAAAGTATCCTGGTTTATTTCTTTTGCCACAACGGCAGCTACTTTTTTTATTTCATCGGTACTACTCATGAAAACGTATAATGGTGAAATTATAACTTATTACCTTGGAGATTGGGTTCCTCCATACGGAATAGAGTTAAGAATCGACATGTTAAATTCCTTGGTTCTAACTCTAGTGAATTTTATAGCACTGATAAGTGTGCTTTATAGCTTTTATATCAATGAAAAAGAGATCAGCAAAAACAAAATCACTGGTTTTTATTCTTTGTTCCTGTTGTGCTTAAGCGGGCTACTTGGGATTTTAGTAACAAACGACATATTCAATCTTTATGTTTTTTTGGAAATTTCGTCTCTTTCTTCTTACATACTAGTTTCAATGGGAAGGGATAAAAAAGCTTTGGTTGCAGCATTTGAATATCTGATTAGTGGAACAATAGGCGCAACGTTTTACTTGTTTGGTATCGGGCTTTTGTATTCTATGACTGGGACACTCAATATGTCTGACATGGCCGAGAGGATAGTACCGCTGTATGATAATAACATCATAAAACTTGGCACATTGTTCATTTTTGTTGGCCTCTCAATCAAAATAGCACTGTTTCCATTGAGTAGATGGCTAGTTAATTCATATAGTGAGGCGCCAAGTTTCATTAGTATATTCTTTTCAGGTACAGTGACCAAAGTGATGATATATGTTTTTATCAGAATCTTCTATACTGTTTTCCATCAAAACTTTTTTTTATTTGAACCGCCATTGAACAATGTGATAATTATCCTTGCATTTTGTGCTATTGTATTTGGGTCAATATTTGCAATGACCGCGAAAGACATGAAAAGGTTGCTTGCTAACTCTAGCGTCAGCCAGATTGGTTATATAATTTTAATGCTGGGTTTAAACTCAAAAGCAGGCTTATTTGCAGCAATCCTTCACATAATAAACCACAGCATAATAAAAACATCTTTATTCATGGCTGTAGGATGTGTTTCTTACAAATTTGATTCAACAAAAGTAGAGAATTTGTCAGGACTCAAGAAATCGATGCCTCATACAACACTTGCATTTACTCTGCTTAGCTTAGCATTGATCGGTGTGCCTTTAACAAGTGGCTTTGTAAGTAAGTGGTATATGATGAAAGCAATTATCGAGTCTCGTGCGTGGATCTCTCTTATAGTTTTTGCTGCTGGTTCTTTCCTTGCGCTAATATATATGTGGAAGATGGTAGAAAAAATGCATTTTGGAAATGATGCAGCATTACACGCTGAAATGGCACCTGGATCGGTTGACAAAGTACCGCTACCCATGCTTTTCTGTCTGTTACTCATGGCAGCTTTAACAGTAGTAACAGGAGTATACAGTACTCCAATTTGGTTAGCAGTTGAAAAGTTGGCTTTTTGATCTTCATTTCTTATTATACTTCAAGGTTATAGAGTTCTTGTTGTGGATAGGCCAAAAAAGATTCACTTATTGTTGATCATTAACATAATAGCGCTGTTTTGCGTTGGCATTGTCGTTCAATACTCTTCTGCTGGAGGAAAGTGGATGCCATTTGCGATTCATCAACTAGTTGTGTTCTCTTTCTTTTTTCTATTGGCTATAGCTATGTCATTCATAGAGATAGATTTTTATTTGAAGTATGCCTACCTTTTTTATATAGCAGCAGTAACTTCGCTGCTGTTAGTAAACTTTTTTGGTTCGCACATAATGGGTGCAACAAGGTGGATAAGAATTGGGCCAATTAGTTTGCAACCGTCAGAGTTTGCAAAAGTAGGCTTAATACTTGCACTTGCTCGTTATTTTAATAAGCAAAGTGTGTATAAAATGATGGAATTTCAAAGGTTATTTAAGGCATTTATAATTATTTTCTTACCTGTATTTTTAGTACTAAAGCAGCCTAATTTAGGCACGGCTGTGATAATGTTATTTATAGGAGCATCGATTATATTCACAGCAATAATCAAAAGATCTCATTTGATAGTTTTTGGAACGATCGGCATTCTTGTAATACCAACTATCTGGCCTTTTTTACGTCCTTATCACAAGCAAAGGATACTGTCATTTTTGGATTCATCAGTGGATCCTCTTGGAATAGGTTATAATGCGCAGCAATCCCAGATAGCTATAGGTTCAGGAGGTTTGCTTGGCAAAGGCTTTGTTAATGGAAGTCAAACTCAGCTTGGGTTTTTGCCGGAAAAGCGCACAGATTTCGCTTTTGCGGTGCTTGGCGAGGAATGGGGGTTTTTAGGTAGCATGGTTTTGGTTTTCCTCTATACTACGCTGTTTGCTATAATATTCTCTATTGCCCATAGATCAAGAAATTATTTTTCTAAGTTAGTGTCTATCGGCATTTTTGCCTTTTTTGGCGTTCATTTCGCCGTAAATATCGGAATGACAATCGGTCTTTTACCCGTAATAGGTGATCCGTTGCCATTTCTATCCTATGGAGGAAGCACAACTGCAGCGAGCTTAATATGCGTAGGACTGCTACTTAGCTCTATAACGTCTGCAAAAGACTTGAGGCTAAGCTCCCGATTTTATCCGCGAGAAGGTCCGTGGTTTGAGATCAGAAACAAAAAAACTACTTGACAACCTTCGCCGTTACCCTTATCATGTTATTGGAGCTATTCATTTAGCTTCAATCTGTGCAGATTAAACGACGAAAGTATCATGGTTGGCGTCTTATGTTTAATTTTTTGCACTATGTGCATCTCATGTCTTTATTAATTTCACCTAGACTTCTAGGTTTTTGCCTATACAAGCTGAAACGCGCTTATAAGTCGTTCAAGAC
>JAISAR010000048.1 GCA_031266615.1 Rickettsiales bacterium | reverse complement strand
CAGAAGTTTTAAAAAGACATGCAGTGCACATAGTGCGAAAAATTAAACATGAGACGCCAAATATGCTAAGTTTTTTTGTCATTTAATCTGCACAGACTGAAGATAAATAATAGCTTCAGCCTCATTATAAGGGGGTTGGAGGAACTTGTCAAGTAGTTTTTTACAGTTAACGGTTGACAGATTTGTAAACATCAGTATATAGCTCATCAACGCTTGGTTCTTTACTATTTTTGGCAAAATCTTCTGATTTTTTCACTAAATCGCGCACTTCTTTGTCAATTGCTTTGCATTCTTCCTCTGCAGCAATCTTATTATATACCATGTACTTCTTCAAAGTGCTTATAGGATCGTGGTTTTGCTTCATATCTTCAACTTCTTCTTTTGGACGATAAGTTGCAGGGTCTGACATCGAATGGCCACGATATCGGTATGTCTTCATCTCAAGCAGAATAGGCCCTTTTCCGCTACGCACGTACTTAGCTGCCTCACTTGTCTCCTCATAAACAGAGAAGAAATCCATTCCATCAACCTGCTTTCCAGGAATGCCAAAACCCTCTCCTCTCCTATATAACTCAGTTACTAAAGTTGATCTTTGCACGGAGGTTCCCATTGCGTATCCATTATTCTCTATAATATAAACCACAGGCAACTTCCATAAAGCTGCCATATTGAATGATTCATACACTTGCCCTTGGTTTGCAGCACCATCGCCAAAATACGTGAATACCACGTTGTCTTTTTTCTTATATTTATTAGCAAATGCTATCCCTGTGCCAATTGGAACCTGTGCACCCACTATTCCATGTCCACCAAAGAATTTTTTTTCAATATCGAATATATGCATTGAACCACCTTTGCCTTTTGAGCATCCCGTTTCTTTACCGGTCAGTTCCGCCATCACAACGTTTGGATCAGAGCCACATGCCAGCATTAAGCCGTGGTCTCTATAACTTGTGACAAAAGCATCACCGGATTTTGACGCAGCTTGCGTCCCAACTGCAACTGCCTCTTGTCCTATCGATAGGTGACAGAATCCGCCTATTAAGCCCATTCCATACAATTGCCCTGCTTTTTCCTCAAATCTGCGTATGAGTAGCATTTTCCTGTAGAATCCAATCACCTGTTCTTTAGTGAAATTTTCCGCTTTCATATCTATCTCTTTTTCGTTAAACTCAGATAATATCAGAAATTTCAACGTTTTGTAATGGATTATTACCACTGGCTCGAAGCTTTTCACGTTATCTCCGTCATCATGTGGATGGCAGGTATGCTCTATTTACCGAGGCTTTACGTCTACCATGCAACCGTAAAGCCAGGATCGGAAAACGATAGCTTACTTAAAATAATGGAGAAAAGACTTCTAAGATTTATCATAAACCCTGCAATGCTCTTTTCGCTTGGTTTTGGTATCACATTAATGGTCATGAGAGAGGCATACCGCGAAGGGTGGTTTCATATAAAAGCACTAGCATTATTCTTTATGTTTGCTGTTCATGGACTACTTGCAAGGCACAGGAAAAACTTTGCAATGGGCTTAAATAGGAAAAATCACGTTTATTTCCGTATTTTAAATGAAGTCGTTACAGTATTGATAATAATTATAATTATCGCGGTTATCGTGAAACCGTTTCGCTAGCCTCACCAACAAGCACTTAAAAGCGTGTTGTTGATGAGAAAATGGTAGCCCTATTGATATTTTTCGATATTTGTGGTAAAATAGTAGTCTAAGGTTTAGAATAAAAGTTTATGACTGAAGCTCAAGGTCCAAACATTGCAGAGTGGCAAGCTCAGCAACAACACCAAGAAAACCAAGGAGAAAAAAGTGGCTTTGGTCTTGGTCATAGCGACTCTTTCGCAACAATTGTGGACGGAATGAAATGGTTGTTCAACTTTCATGAAGGAGCAATTCCTGCTTACTGTAATGTGTTTGAAGGTTTGGTAAATGGTAGTAGCTTAGTAACGTTGTTTGGAAAATCAGGTAATATGTTTGGCATAAAATTTCTTGAAAGCCTTGCAGAACATTTTTCAGGTGGTGGAGGTGGGGAGGATACGCCATCGGAAGGAATGGATACAGGTCACGGTGATGGAGGACCTCATCCGGACGATTATCCCCACGCTAGCAACGAAATGGCTCACAACGCTGAAGGTTTACATGACATACATGATGCAGGTGATCACCATGGTCAGTCTTTTTCGCCTGGTCCTTCACCGTCTGTTGGCGATGACCATGGACATGAGCTTGGTGGTTAAATCCAGAAACTGCCAAATAACAGGTGAGAATAGGTTTAGCTCGTTTAATTAACATGAGTTTGTTTTAGTGAAAAAGGTTTCAGTTTTAGGATCAACAGGAAGTATCGGAAAAAAGACTGTAGATTTACTACTGAAGAGAAAAGAAGAATACCAGGTAGAAGCACTCAGCGCCCATTCGAATTTTGCTCTACTGGCGTATCAAGCAAAACTGTTAAATGCGAGATATGTTGCTGTCTCTGATGAAAAGTTTTATAAAGATTTAAAAGAAAGTCTACTTGGCACAAACGTCAAAATAGAAGCTGGTACTGAAGGTCTAGCAAATGTTGCTTCTCTGCCTGTTGACCTCTCAGTTGTTGCAATAGTTGGCATTGCAGGTCTTGAACCAGTTATGCACATCATAGAAAGTAGCACTAAAGTCATTGCACTAGCGAACAAAGAAAGTATTGTTTGTGGCGGAAAATTACTACTTAAGAAAGCTAAAGAGAAAAATGTACAGATAATTCCTATTGACTCTGAACACAACGCAATTTTTCAAGTTTTGCAAAGTGACGATAGATGCGTAGAAAAGATTATACTCACCGCTTCTGGTGGACCATTTCTAAATTATAGCCTTGAACAATTAAGAAATGTTGTGACAAGTCAGGCGCTAAGTCATCCTACTTGGAATATGGGAAAGAAAATCTCGGTTGACAGTGCAACAATGATGAATAAAGCGCTAGAGATAATAGAAGCACATAATTTGTTTAACATTAGCCCAAATAGAATTGAGGCGGTAGTGCACCCTGAATCGATAATACATGGAGTTGTAGTTTACAAGGATGGTTTTAACTTTGCTGTGCTTGCAGAGACTGACATGGCAATTCCCATCTCATATGCTCTGTCTTGGCCAGAAAGGTCAGCTTTGAGTTATAAATTAGATTTAACAAAGCAAAAAAAATTGACCTTTCAAGAACCTGATCATAGTCGCTTTCCCGCGCTAAAGCTCAGCATGGAAGTGCTGAATTCTTCTGCTCCACAAACAAATAGTATTGTTCTCAATGCTGCAAATGAGATAGCAGTTAACGAATTTTTGAGGTCACGAATCGGCTTTTTAGAGATAGTAAAGGTGGTGCAGTCAACGGTAGAAAGTTTTGATGGTTACACTGATGTTAACTCACTATCCGATATAATAAATATTGATTTTGAAAGCCGTGTTATTGCCAGCGAGGCTATTGAGAGTAAAGTTCTCGTGCATAGCGGAATTTAATGATCCAGAATATACTCTTTCGTTAAGGGAGATTGAGCATCTTCGAATATTTCTTGAACACTTCCGGATTCAACAATCTTGCCATTACAAAAGAAAATTACGCTATCAGATAGTTTTTTAGCTTGTTTCATCGAATGAGTTACCATAATTATGGTGAATCTTAATTTTAGCTCTTGTATAAGGTTTTCGATTGCATTAGTTGCCATTGGATCAAGAGCGGAGCACGGTTCATCCATTAATAAAATAGTTGGCTTCACTGCAATTGCACGGGCAATGCACAATCTCTGTTGTTGGCCACCAGACAAATCCAATGCGCTGTCCTGCAATCTATCTTTCAACTCTTCCCATAAACCGACCTTAGTTAAACTATTTTCCACCATTTCGTCTAATTTTTGCTTATTCTTCACCATGCCATGTAATTTGGGTCCATAAGCAACATTATCATATATTGACTTTGGAAAAGGATTTGGCTTTTGAAATACCATGCCAACTTTTGCTCTGAGTAGCACGACATCCATGTCACGCGAATATATATTACCTAGCCCGTTGATAACCAACTCACCAACAGCTTTGCACCCTGGTACATAATCATTCATGCGATTAAAACAGCGCAAGAATGTCGATTTACCACACCCAGATGGCCCGATAAAAGTAGTAACTTTTCTTTTACGAATATCCAGATTTATATCGAATAAAACTTGCTTAGAACCATACCAGAGATTTAAATTTTTAACGGAGGCACGTGTATCGCTCATATCACGTCCTGCATTGAATAGAGTCCTGGTGTTCCTCTTTTGTTTTCATATAGCCATATTGCTGCTTGAACAGCACCTTTAGCAAATGTTGTGCGATTGATTGCTTTGTGATTTAATTCTATTCGTTCATCAGAATTAACAAACATTACACTATGATCTCCTATCACTCCACCTCCACGAGATACTGCAAAACCTATTTCCCCCTTCTTTCTTATGTTCGAACTACTGTGTAAATATTGATTGAGCTCGAAATCCTTTTTTGAAGCATTAGCAATTGCTTTACCAAGTTCTATAGCTGTTCCAGATGGCGAATCTTTTTTTAAGTTATGGTGCATTTCCCAAATTTCAGTATCATATTCACTACCCAAAAGCTCAGCAGTTTTTTTTACCAATTTCAGCAACACATTAACTCCAACACTCATGTTTGCCGACCATAATATCGGAACCTCAGCAGCATATTCTTTTAAATTGATACTCTCTATTCCAGTTGTACCACTAACTAGCGGTTTTTTAAATTTCACAGCCGCCTTAAGGCAGTCTAACATACATTCTTTAGTTGTAAAATCTATTACAACGTCAGATGACTTAAATACGTCACTAATAGAACTTGTAACTTTGATCCCTAAATTGAAGCTGTGGCCTATAATTGGCCCTATATCTAAGGCTACGTATTTACTATCTGCACGGGCAACAGCACCTGCTATCTCTACTTTGGTATTTGTGGTCAATTCACTGAGTATTTTTTTGCCCATTCTGCCTAAACAACCTATTACTCCAACTCTGATTTTCATAAAACTTTTTATGTTATATTAGGCTTTTTTTGAAACTTTGTCATCCTTGTAAGCATAGCTTAGACCTCCCTACAATTCAAAATGAATATACATCTTATTGAGCTACATATTTAAGATGTATGGTCCCAGTGGTAATAGGACAAATTGAAAAGTTTCCCTACGATTAGAGGTTTAGCGAATCTATTATGTATCTTGTTTGATAACGAAAGTTGATATAACTTTTACGTTTAAGAAATTCACTAAATGGAGAAAAAGGCAAAAGAAGCCCTGGTCAATATCTATCTTAATAACTTGGCGTTAATGCCTTATACGCTTGACAAGTAGCTGACCTTGGGGTTGTAAATACCCATAATCTCATAATAAGGAAAATGTTGAAGTTTGTCAAGCAATTTTTTGTGAAAAAAATGAGATTGGTTAAATTTTTAACTAATTAAAAAAAAAGACAAAAAAACCCCGCAACGTGAGTTGTTTACTGTTCTCTCAAAAACTTGGCGTCCGGTTCTCTCTTACACCGCTTAATAAGCGAGGTCCAGCTAATGTAGACAAAAAATTATAAAGACATGCAGTGTCCATGCTGCAAAAATTAAACATAACACGACTTGTTTTATACTGTGCTTTTGTCACTTAATACGAAGATTAAAGATAAATTTTAGGCCTAAAACACCCACGATTCTATTGTAAGGGGGTTGGCGAAGGTTGTCAAGTAGTTTTTTATGTCGGAACTCTTGAACAAGTTTTTGTTCCTCGTGAGTAAATTAATGCTATTCTTTTATTACTGGTCTGAAGTTTTTTTATGTTCATACACTTGCGTGTTCACAGTGTTTATTCACTGCTTGAGAGTTCGGTCAAAATTGAGGAGCTGAGTAGCCTTTGCTTGCGGAATAAAATGCCAGCAGTTGCGATAACTGATTCAGGTAACTTATTTGGCTCACTCGAATTTGCAGAATATGCGGCAAGTAGAGGAATACAGCTAATAATAGGATGCAATATTATAGTTCGGCACTCAGAGCAAAATCTACCCATATTATTGCTTGCAAAAAACGAGCAAGGGTACACTAATTTGGTCACTTTGGTGAGTGAGTCTTTTAAAAAGCGCAAAAATAGCGGTGATATTCCTTATGTTGATTTTGATGGGCTATTAAATTTAAGTTCAGGCCTAATCGCCTTAACTGGTGGATATGACGGCATATTGGCTCAACTGTTGTTAAAGCAAGATAAAGAAACGATAAAAAGACTGCTCTCAGTATTCAATGGTCATTTATATGTTGAATTGCAGCGTCATGGGCTTAGTAAAGAGTTGGAGCTCGAAGAAACTTTAATAGACTTTGCTTACCAACACGATATACCGCTGGTTGCAACGAATGATGTATTTTTTCCCAACAGGTCTGACTATGAAGCTTATGATATATTAACGTGCATATCAGAGGGAAGTTATGCTCTCGAGAATAACAGAAAGAAGCTAACTACTGAGCATTATTTCAAATCTGTGGCGGAAATGGAGGAGCTATTTAGTGATATCCCCGAAGCGATTTATAATACCTCAGTAGTAGCCAGACGGTGCTCTTACATGCCAAGAAGTAGGCAGCCTATTTTGCCTAAATTTCCTTGTCGAGAGAATGAAACTGAGAATGAAGAACTGAAGGAACAGGCAACTGCGGGATTAGAACTTCGTATTGCAAATGAAACAGACATAGACCTTAAACAGTACCACGATCGGCTAGATTACGAACTAAGCGTAATAACTTCAATGAACTACGCTGGCTACTTTTTGATAGTTTCTGATTTCATTCGTTGGAGCAAAGCAAATGGCATTCCAGTTGGTCCAGGAAGAGGTTCTGGTGCTGGATCAATTGTTGCTTGGGCGTTGCAGATTACAGATCTTGATCCAATAAAATTTGGTCTGATCTTTGAAAGATTTTTAAATCCTGATCGTATATCGATGCCCGACTTTGACATCGATTTTTGCCAGGAAAAGAGGGATTTAGTTATTGACTATGTCCGGAAGAAGTATGGTTATGTTGCTCAAATAATTACTTTTGGAAAATTACAGGCAAGAGCTGTACTGCGCGACGTTGGAAGGGTATTGCAGATGCCTTACGCTCAGGTGGATAAAATATCTAAGATGGTTCCGTTTAATCCGGTAAACCCTGTAACTTTATCACAAGCGATAGAGCTTGATCAAAATCTGCAGAAAGAAAGGGATAGCGATGAAGTAATTGCAAAACTCCTTGATATCTCTCTTAAGCTTGAGGGGATATATCGTCACGTTTCAACTCATGCGGCTGGAATTGTGATATGCGATCAAAAATTAGAAAATTTTGTTCCTGTTTATTATGATCCAAATTCAGCTCTGCCAATCACTCAATACAGCATGAAATATGTGGAGAAAGCTGGACTAATAAAGTTTGATTTTCTCGGACTTGGTACACTGACGCTGATAGATCATGTATGTCGTTTAATTAATCGTAATGAAAAAAAAATTGATATTTCTTCGGTTCCTTTGAATGATCAGAGAACCTATGAAATGCTCTCAAGAGGTGATTCAATTGGAGTGTTCCAACTTGAAAGTTCGGGAATGAGAGAAGCTTTAATCAAACTAAAGCCAGACTGCATTGAGGATATCATCGCTTTGATTTCCCTTTATCGTCCAGGGCCGATGGATAACATTCCAACTTATGTTGCAAGAAAGCACGGGCTTGAAAAGCCAGATTATATTCATCCATTACTCGAGGGGGTATTAAAAGAAACATTTGGAGTCATAATCTACCAAGAGCAGGTGATGGAAATAGCGCGTATTCTCTCTGGATATAGCTTGGCTGAAGCTGATCTACTTAGGCGTGCTATGGGTAAGAAAATCAAAGAAGAGATGGATAAACAACGTGAACTTTTCATCCAAGGAGCAACGAAAAATGGTGTTGATTATGATAGGGCAAGTTATATTTTTGACCTTGTTGCAAAATTTGCTGGTTATGGATTTAATAAATCTCATGCAGCCGCATATGCAGTGATATCTTACCAAACAGCTTACCTTAAGGCTAACTATCCGTTGGAATTTTTCACAGCCTTGATGAATCTGAATATCGATGACAGAGACAAACTAAATTTGTTTTATCACGCTGCAAAATTCAGTGGAGTTTCTGTTCTTTCACCTGATATAAACAAATCTAAAGCTGAATTTTCAATAGGGAGTGAACACATACGCTACGGCATTGCTGCTTTGCGTAATGTTGGTTTTTCTATAGCAGAAGGAATAGTGAACACACGTTCAAGCGCTTATAAGGACATATGGGAATTCATTCAAAATTCGGGTCATATAATAAATAAAAGAGCACTAGAAAGCCTAATTAAGTCCGGAGCGTGCGATAGTGTACATCAAAACAGAAAGCAGCTATGCGAGTCAATAGACACATTGATTTACTTTGCAAATAAAAATAGGCAGGATAAGGAATCGAATCAAGCTGTCTTGTTTGGCAATCTTGATGTTCTCAAGCCAAAACTTGAGGATGTAGAAGATTTCAATGAAGAGGAAAAATTAGAACATGAGTTATTTTCGTTGGGATTTTACTTAACTAATCACCCACTTGAAAAATTTAGGGCCCTTTTGAGAAAATTAAATATTGGGTTTATCGGAGAAGGTAAGACGACAAAAACTGCTGGCGTAATATTAAATGTACGCATGAGAACTTCAGAGCGCGGAAGATTTGTTATACTCACGCTTTCTGATCCCCATAATGTTTCTGAAATAGCATTCTATAATAACGAAATAATAGAGGAAAAAAGAAACTTATTTTCGCCCGGAACATTTGTGATAATTGATCTTGAGGCTTCGGAGAATACAACAAGACTAGCAGGAAAGGATATATCTGAATTTACGGAAAAGATCACTTCTGTAATGAAGAGGTTAGTGTTAACTGGGTGTGCGGATTCACAAACAGCTGCTATGGAATTAAGTTCGGTACTGAAAGATGGAGGCAGAACCAAAATCATGCTGGAACTTCTGCTTGAAAAGCATAAAGTGAGCATCTTGTTACCAGGTGCATATTCAATCACCCCTCAAGCTGTTTGTGAGATATCCAATTTAAGCTGGATTAAAGGCATAGAAATTGATACAAATAGCTTGCTTATATAAAAAAGCTTTATATAATGAAATATTTAATCGGTATTAAAGGAAAGTATAGTGAATCTTTATGAATTTACTTTTATAGCACAACAGGGCTTATTACAGCAAGAAGTAGAAGAAATGGTCCAAGAGCTAGGTGTTTTATTGAGGAACATTAAAGCAGATGTTATTTTTCAGAAAGTCAAGGGCCTTCTGGAGGAGAACAAGCTTACAAAGCAAGAATTGGAAATACGGCCTAAGGCCATTCAAGAAAGTTTAGTTGATTATTCTAATTTTTTGGAAGGTTTTGCAAAAATTTTATGGGTCGAATTAGAAAAAGATCTTTCAAATTTGAAAGAAGTAAAGTTGAAAATTAGCAAAGAATTGAAAAATGACCTGGAAGGCCTGGGAATAACACAAGATTTTATAAAACTTCCAGAGGGTGGTAAGCAGGTTGCTAAGAGTGCATTTATTCGCAATACAATAAATACTTTAAAGGAAAATATTTCAGAGCATCTAGTAAAGATTTTTCAGGAGGTTTTAACAAGTTCCAAAGTAACAGACCAAAATCGATTGAGTAAAGCATTAGAGGCGCTTTTAGGAAATGTTGAAGCTTCAGGATTGATAAAGTATGAATATTGGGGTCTATTAGACTTCGCATATCCGATAAATAAGATGAAGAGTGGTCATTATTGTATAATGTGCGTGAGTTCTACTTCGAGCATTATGGATGAATTTGTGCGTAGAGTAAAGCTTAACGAAAATATCATTCGCCACTTGTCTGTTCGGGTTAATAAATTTTTTGAAGGTAAATCTCATATGATGAATAAACAAATTGAGGAGCAAAGCGCATAATGACAAGAAAACGAAGTAATTTTAATGATTCTTATGTATCTGTAAATAACAGGACTGGGTTTAGGCGTTCTAAAGTTTGTCCTCTTGCTGCGCTGGGAGATGAAGAAATAGATTATAAGAATACGGATTTATTATCCAAATATGTCTCTGACTATGGTAGAATATTACCTAGAAGATTAACAGGTGTGTGTGCAAAAAAACAGAGGAAATTGCGCTTAGAAATCATAAGGGCACGTTTTTTATCTCGTATTCCTTACTGTACTAAAAAAGTTTAGGTAATTTATGTTAGTAATTTTAAAGGAAAATATAAGGACTCTTGGTAAGTTAGGCGAAATTGTGAAGGTAAAGCCTGGCTATGCACGCAATTTTCTTTTTCCACAAAAGAAGGCGGTTAAAGCTACTAAGGAGAGTATAGCAAAACTGGAGGAGCAGCGTTCCTTTTTAGAAGAGGAGAACATAAGAAAATTGAATTTGGCAAAAGAGCTAGCAGCGTCTCTTGCTGGTAAGTTTGTGGTGTTAGTAAAGCAAGCTTCCGAGGATGGCAAAATTTTTGGTTCTGTAACAACAAGAGAAATTGCGAAATCTTTGCTGCAGGAGTGTGAAATTGATCACCGTAAAATATCCTTTAATGGAGCAAAAATAAGAAACTTAGGTGAATATCAAGTGGATATGGAGTTTCACAGTGAAGTAGTGGTACCAATCACTGTTCATGTTGTAAGGTCAGAAACAGATGCGCATGAGTTAAGACAGGTAAAGTTACAAAGCCAAAAGTCACAGCAACAAGAGAGTCAGGCTGCAGAGCAAGAAGACATAAACGATAAGTAACCCCTTTCTTATCATCCCTATCCCTATCCAACTAGCTGACACTTGAAGTTGTTTGCGCTGCTTTATCTTTTCTCGAATGAATCATTGCTAATTTATTAACACATCTTATTAAAAACCTAGATAATACAACCATTGATCAAGCCATAAAATAACGAGTCCAATTAGTAAATTTTTCGTTAAAGGTGTCAGCCAAAAGCCGCTCTGGGCAAGGTTTTGCGGGTGGGTTTTGCAGCAAGCAAAAATGTGTTTGCATAATGTCCCATAGCAGGCTATAATAGATACAATATCAAATACTTAACAAAGAAAAAAGGAAAAGCAATAGCTGGGGAAAAATCAATGCTCACAAGGATAAATTTAAAGGGAC
This sequence comes from Rickettsiales bacterium, assembly GCA_031266615.1. Taxonomy (GTDB): domain Bacteria; phylum Pseudomonadota; class Alphaproteobacteria; order Rickettsiales; family Anaplasmataceae; genus Wolbachia. The sequence continues at coordinate 12,678 of JAISAR010000048.1, read as the reverse complement.
AGACGTTAAAACAGGTTGAAAATCCCGAAATAAATAGAGAAGATATTATTGAAAGGTTGTACAATGTATGTTATAATATACATAACATAAAAGTTTATAAAAAACTATTTACAACTTAACGATTAAGACTTATTAAATATTTGGTGATGTAAAATTGAATTATAGGCTTTAATTATGGAAGGCAAAGATATGACTGATAATTTTTCAAACGACGAAAACGCACTCTTTAGAGCTCAGATTAGAGAAGCAGACTTAGCCTCACAGGCGGAGTTGCAAGAAATCCAAGGAGCTGCAGACGAGCTTGCTAGACAGAAAATTCTTAATAAATTAAGACAAGCAGAGGTCGAGCACGAGAAACTTAAACTCGAATTTGAGCAGGAAGCTTCTGGCAGAGTCGATAACATCCTATCCTATGTCGAGCTGAGTGCTGCAGAAAATGAGGAAAATTTTACAAGTGGTATAGATGGTTTGCTGGCGAGGCTTTTTAAATTTTTCAACTTCATGGATAGCGAGCTTGGAGTAGAGACAGATCCGCAAGTCTACAGGATGATAAAAAAACGCGAAGAAGAAGAAAAGCAAGAGTGGGTTGCAGCAGTCATAAAGTTTTTACGGGATAAATTTAATAAGCTAATCAAGGCAATCTTCTCTTGCGATTTGAGTTTCCAGCAAAAGCTCGATCAGGAGATAGAAAAATTATTTGAGAGATTGTTCGGCGGTAGTTTATCCCCAGAAGAGGAGGCAGCAATTTTGGAGCGCCTCGAGGCTCTTCGTGATCTGAAATTAAAGCTTCAAATTTTTGCAGCTGGTGTGGTTGTTACAATGTTTGCTGAGCTCTTTTCAGTTAAGCTCACAGCTTTAGTAGAAACAACCAAAGAAGAAGGAAAAGAAAAAACATCAGCGAAAGAAAAAGAAGCAACTAAAGAAGTCCATGAAATTATGGAAATAAAAGTGGATTCAAAAGAAAAGCCTACTGTTCCAGTCTCTCTCTTTGATTTTTCATCTGGGGTTGCCAAACCAATCACTCTGACCAAACAAGAGCTTGATCTTTTATCAGCTTCCCTGAAAAATCTGATGCATCCTGTGCACAAAGATGATATGAATAAGGGAAATAGTGTGGTACCAAAACAAGAAGTGAAAGAAAAACAAGGGCAGGAAAATAAGCAAGCGAAACAGCCAGCACCAAGACCAGTAGCTGCACCAAAAGCGCCGGGGAAAGTGCCTAGGATGAAATTTAATCTTGAAGACACAGGAGTATCTGCTGGTCGCAACAGGAATTTAAGTGAAAGTGTTGAAGGTATTAATGGAGAGAAAGCTATGCCCACTAATGAATATAGTGTTACTAGCAGTGTCAGTGAAAAAGAGTCCAAGTCTACTGGTGGGCATAAAACGGATAACCTTGGCGCTAAACTTAGAGAAAAAGTTGCCCAAAGGAATGTCCAAAGAGAATGCACTGAAGCATCTGGTGGGCATGAAACAGACAACCTTTGCGCTAAGCTTGCAGCAAAAGTTGCTGAAAGGAACGCCAGAAAAAAATGTGCTGAAGCATCTACCAAGCACGATTATCCAATTGGTCATTTTCAAGTTCCAGCGGAAACTAATGGAAAGTCTCATGTTAGTGCTAAAAATGAACCTCAACCAAAAAGTGAATGTAGTAGTGTAAAAATTAATAATCATGTAGAATCAATAGGAAAGGCACAAGAAGAAGTATCATCGAGGAGCATGTGAAATCAATAGGAAAAGATGAGAAGACAATAGAGATGTCTTGATAAATTATAACATTCTATGGGTTATTTGTATGACAAAGGATGATTTCATTCCAGCGCTTCTTTTTTTGTCATTCCAGCACCTCTTTATGTCATCCCAGTGCTCCGACACTGGGATCTAGGTGCATAGGTTCCTTGTCATTCCAGCGCGTGACGCTGGAATCTGGGAGTATAAAAAAACGGATAAAAATTTTTGAAAAAAAATATAAAAAAGTATTTGCATTGATAATTTACTTGTAGTATACTAATTACATAATATTTTTACTGGGGGTTAATATGCATGGTAGCAAAGATAATGAAGGTGGCAATATATGGCCTTCGCATAAAAAGGTTGAGTGGGTTGGTCCTAACAAGGAGAAAAACAGAGCAGAGTGGGAACGTGCAAATAGCAAGCCTAACACACAACTAGGTAGTAGCAGTTCTGCTAGTGCCAGTAGTAGTAAAGGTAAAGACAAAAACAAGTAATGTTGTTTAGTAACAATTTTAGTGGGAGGGGGTTATGCCTAAGAGTAATTTTGTAGTAGATCTGGTTAATGCGTTTAACTTAAATAATTATTTTTGTGATAGAGTGAATACTGATTTTACTGTAGACGGTCAAAAGGTTGTTGGTTTATTTGCTAAGGGCACTGACGTAGCAAGATATCTACAGCAGGTAGGAGGGGAGATAATAAAGCAACACTATAGTACTAGAGAGGTGGCAAGTGAATATTATAACTTAAGCTGTTTTCCATTTGTTTTGAGTGCCAATCCTAGTAAGAAAGAAAGTGGTATAAAGGGTGTGATGAAAGTAAAGCTTGCAGATTCTGCGAACAAGGAAGTAATCCATAACTTGAAGATACATTTAGTTAATGAGTTTAGGAGGGCTGTAAAATTGAAAGTGATTGCACTTTTGGAAAAAGAAGTAGGAATAACGGCGGAAGAAGGTCATGAGTGGGCAAGACGCACTGTTAGAATAGGAGCATTCGATGAATCTAATCTTTTGAAGAAAGACTATCTGTACTGTATAGCTTTTGACGGTAAGTACCTTGAAAGGGAGGGGTATGATTCAGAGACTTTTGAATTGTTTAAGGAGATGTATATTCAAGAATTTAACTCAAGATTAAGAAAGTGTGGTCTTAAGAACTCGGATTTTTATCATTATAAAGATGATATTTTGTATATTAAGAAGGATATTAATGATACGGTAGTTAGGAGTGTAGCAGAATATGTTAAAAAAGAAGCAGCGTTTGATTTTAGAACTCCAGGCGAGGAAGATTCTAAAGTTGAAAATTTAAAAGATGTTTTTAGCAGCCTAATTTTTAAACACACAGGAAAATTCGTTGATGCTTATGGATATGATATTTTTACCGACAAAAAGGAAATAGAGGATGGTAATAATTTTGTTCTGATACCTTTAGTAAAAACATGTAATGGTCAGCTTGAATCTTTAAAACACGGGGATATGTATACAATTAATATAAAACATAATAATTTTCTATGTAATATCAAAGGTAAGACTGTAGATCCAGACGTTACTAATTGTAAAAACCCGGTTTACGCTATCTCTAATAAAGGAATTGCTCAGTTACTTCCTGAAATTATGCAGTATCCGATTGCGTATAATGAAAGAACTAGACATTTTGAATTTGCAGCTGATCTTGGGCCAAGTTCAAGAGTAGATATGGAGTCTCCCAGGCACGTTTCTTCAGTGTCTTTTCCAGTGCCTCTGCCTCACCACCAGGAGCAGGAGACAGGGGGAACGAGGGTAGCTGTTCCTGGAGTAGTTGATACAAAGAATAACCCTGGCCCTTCAATGTCTGGGCAGGGTAGTAATTTACCTTTTGAGCCAGGTCCATCACAACCTGTAAATACTAGAGATCTGTTAGATGCTGAAAGAATAAAAGAAAGGCGTAATAGTGATGGACGTAATCTTTCCGGTGTTTCTGAAGATAGTGCTCTTTCTTCTGAATCGGATGAATCGCGGCCTGCAAGTGGAATGGGTCAAACAGATGATAGTGGTGTGTATTCTTCACAAGAACTTCCTACCAGTGATTCTAAAGATCATGCTTCAAAAGTGATAGGCCGCCCAATGGGTCCACCTCCTGTGCGTGTTATGGGAAATCCTCAGAATCCTTTTTATATGCATATTATGGAAAGTCGTCAGGATTCTCCGCAAGAACTTGATACTATAAAGTCTGACGATAAACGTAAGCTTGATCGCGATTGTCCTTCACGGGCTTCATCAAGAAGTATGTCGTCGCTCAATAGTTCTTCTTCCAATACATCAGTTGGTACTGTTATTGGGGTTGAAGGAGATAGCTCATCAGAATCGTCACCATCACAAAGGGCTGGTAGTGAACCTCCTGCTAAACCATTCTCAGGTATGGGTTCTGTACATGTGGCTAAATGGTTAGTGGGAATATTTAAGTAAGTTTATTAATTTGTATTTAATTCACCACCATAACCAAGGCCGGGGCAAAAGCCCTGGCCCTCTGGGGCATAGCTGTGCAAACGTTGTGGTTTGAGCCTACTAAGGATGTTATTCAAATAGCCCAGTAGAGTAGGGCGTTATTCCAGTGCTTCCTTTTCTTGTTATCCAAGTAGCGGACACTGGGATCCAGGATACTACTTTAGTTATAAGTATTAAGAAATTTACCAAGCGAGAAAAAAAGCAAAAGAAGCCCCGTGGCGGCTAGTTATTTACTTTTGTGTCGAAATATCGGCGTTTTTTTTATTCTAAACGCTTGATGAATGCGACTTAGCTGCTTTTTAATGCAACTAACCTTAGCTGCAAACGTTTAAAAAATTTACTAAACAGAAAAAATAGCAAAAGAAACCCCGGTAGCTAGTTATTTACTATCTATCCTATAATATTGGCGTTTTTTTATGTTTTAAACGACTTATAAGCGCGTTTGAGCTTGAAAACCAGAAGCTTTAAAAAGACGTGAGGTGCACATAGTGCAAAAATTTAAACATGGTACGCCAGATATACTAAGTTTTTTTGTCATTTAATCTGCACAGACTGAAGATAAATAATAGCTTCAGTACTATGATAATGATATTGGCAAAGGTTGTCAAGTAGTTTTTTTGTTTTTACCGAACCCAACGCGCTGCCAAAAATTGGTTTGTTATATGGTTATGCAAAAAGCCTAGCGCTTTCTGCTTATAATTGCAGGTTTGAACCAATTTATCATGCTATTCTATTTGTCCTCCCAATAATGCAAGTTGGTATTAATTTGACGCATTTCCTCAAAAGAACCCTCTAAGTTTCCTAGCACGGCTTGGATGTTTTAATTTACGTAGTGCTTTTGCTTCTATTTGCCTGATTCTCTCACGTGTTACGTTAAAGATTCTTCCTACTTCTTCTAAGGTATGTTCTTTTCCATCTTTACCAAGACCAAAGCGCATTCTGAGAATCCTTTCTTCCTTTGGCGTTAAAGTTGCAAGAACATTAGTTGTAATACCACGCAAGTCAGCGAGTATTGCAGCATCTTCTGGCTTTGAGACTCGTTTGTCTTCTATGCAATCACCAAAAGTACTACTATCATCTTTTCCCGTTGGAGCTTCAAGACTTACAGGGTCCCTGGCTATTTTCATAACTTTGCGTATTCTTTCTAGGGGCATCCCAAGTTCCGTACTCAATTCTTCCAATGTAGGCTCTCTTTCCATCTCATGAGTTAACTTTCTTAGTGTCCTGTTGATTTTGCTGATAATTTCTACCATATGAACCGGTATTCTAACTACTTTAGACTGCTCAGGTATTGCTCTAGTGATTGATTGCCTTACCCACCAAGTTCCGTAAGTTGAAAACTTGTATCCGCGTTTGTAATCAAATTTATCCACAGCCTTCATAAGACCAATATTGCCTTCTTGTATCAAATCAAGCAGAGCAAGACCTCTGTTTGAATATTTTTTAGCGATGGAGACTACTAATCTTAAGTTAGCTTTAATCATTCCCTGCTTTGCTTCGGAGACTTCTCGCTCATGTTTTTGTATCCTTTTGATTAGCTCCTTAAATTCCTGCACGTTATCTTCTTGTATATATTGCTTAATATTATTCACAGAGCGGGCTATACACTCAGAGTTACCTTCTATAAGCCTTGTACATTTGATTTTTAATTCTTCTGTAAGAAAAGATTCATTTTCATTGGTCTTTAAAAAACTTGTCTCTTTCAATTCACGCTTTAAAAGCACTTCATTATAAACTTTGTAGAAACTTTCCCTGTCAATATCATATTTTCTAGCCTCAGAAATAAGATTGGCTTCCTCAAGCATTATAGACTTGTTTATATTATAGAGTTTTTGTGTAATTTGAGTGACAGCAGCGTCACTTAACTTAATTTGTAGCGCTATGGACCATATTTGATTGTATAAATCTTTATATCCTGATTCGCTATGGGAGTTTTTTCTTAATGTAAATGCTTCATTTGCTAAAGTAATTATCTCATCTAGTGCAACTATGACCTTGGGCAATAAGTCGCTCTCCATTTCAAGAATAGAAACATTTAAATTTGCTGAGTTTATATCTTCGTTACCACTTTGTTGTTCATCATCGCCTTTTTTATTATCCGCTTCATCATCTTCGCAGTGTTCATCATCTTTGGCATCTTCAGAATCCTCAAAGTCTTCGGCACTTTCTTCGCCATCCTCTTTAGGTATTGTATTAAAATCAGAGTTATAAATTGCATCTAGGTCTATAATTTCTCTCAGTAAGAGAGCTCCACTACTCAAATCATCACGCCACGCTTTTATCATTTTTAGTGTTACTGATGTTTCAATTATTGCACGCAACATGTTATGCTTTTCAGATTCAATTTTTTTTGCTATCTCGATTTCATCTGCCCTTGATAAAAGCTTTACGGAGCTCATGTCTTGTAGATAAACTCTTACCGGATCGTCGTTTTGTACTAAAGTTGTGGCAGCGCTTGACAATGTATCATCGTCATCGAGTTTGCTATCATCATTGTTGGCAGAAGTATCTTCCTCATCTTCGCTGCTCTCAAGTACATTAATTCCAGAATCTTGTAATATGGATATAGTATCGTCTATGAAGTCAGATGAGAAATTTTCGTCTGATAGTTTATCATTTATATCATCAAGAGTGATAAAACCACCCTTTCTTATACTTTTGGTCACTAGATCCCTTATGATTTTTTTCTTACCTTCTGCATTATTAATAGTTGACATCATTACCTTTATATTTAAAATTCTATCTCTTGTTAGTAAATAAGCTTACAACGAGTAAGCCTATAGTTTAATTTTTAGCCTGTAGCTACCTGTTACTTCATATAGTTTAAGATACTGTTAACTCACATATGTTGGTCTTGGTCAATTATTCCATATTTTTCTTCTATTTTTACTGCTATAGACAATCCAACTGAAAATGTTGCAATTCCAACTACTATGGCAGTGAGCATTAAAACATGCGGTATAGGATTGCTATATAAATAAAAATTTGAAATTAGTATAGGAGGCAAGGAGCTTTTTATATATCCTAAAGATATATAAAATAGCAGAACAGATGCTTGGAAAACGTTTACCCCTATCATTTTCTTGATTAGATTTTTATCATTTATGATAGTATACAAACCCAACATCATTAATATAATAATAATTGTATAATTATATAAAGTCATTGTTTTTTTATACGAGCAAAGCTTACATATATGGTCAACATGGAGGAGAAGACAGTAAGCGCTACACCCAGTTCCACCAAGAAAATACCAAATTTTTGACCGGCAACGTTGTTGGTTAATAATATATCATAAGATAAAAAACTTTTGCCAAATAAAACTGTTGCAATACCCGTTCCCCCGTAGATTAAAATACCTAGCGTATTGGTAAGTTTAATTACGGAATAGGGTATTGCTTTTAAAGTCACGGATATACCAAACAACATTGAATATAGTATTATTCCGGAAGCAATAATTATTCCAGCTTGAAAACCCCCACCTGGAGTGTAGTCGCCGTGAAATTGTATATATAAGGCAAATAGGATAATAAAAGGCACCATTAAAAATGTTATTGCATTTAATACCGGGTCTTTAATCATTTTCATTTTCTTCTTTTAATGTTAGTGTTATACAAAGTGCGGCAGTAAAGACTACTATAGTTTCCCCAAATGTATCATAACCACGAAAGCTTGCTAAAATAGCTGTCACTATATTAGGAATACCAGCAACTTTTTCAGTATTTTCTATATAATAAGGAGCAACGTGCAAGTGGATTGGAGCATCATGGCTGCCAAAATCCGGCAATTGAGTTATAAAGCGTGATAAGAATACAGTCAAAAATAAAATAAAAAAAAGTGTTATAGGGTTGTGAGATAAATTTACTTTATGGTTTTTTATCAAAGAAAGCGCAGCAAACATAAAAACTGTACTGAGCCCTGCACCAACTGAAGCTTCAGTAATTGCAACATCAGGTGCGTTCATAATTAAATACATAAGTGCAATGAGTGAACTAAATGCACACATTAGAATGCCACTTACAACTAAGTGTTTTGAAAGAACTATAAAAACCGTAACCGTAAGCAATAGCAAAAGTAATGTTACATTCAATATTTCTAGCATCTTAACCTTCTTTAATAGTTTTTCCCTTACTTTTATAATAAGTGCACGCTAAAATATAGCTGTTAGTTGAGTTAGCTATCCATACTATAAGGATCAATAACATTATTTTAACAGTATTGATTGAAAATTCATTTTGCAGAGCAAAACCAATCAACAATAACATTGCGCCGCTGGAATCTATTATACCTACTGCATGTAACCTAGTATAAAAATCAGGAAACCTGATTGTTCCTATGGTTGAAATGATTACTAAACAAATACCTAAGAATATGAAAATAGGTCCTATCATAAATTATCAAAGCAACATTAACCTCATTAGTGCTATAGTTGATACAAAACTAATACTAGCGTACAAAAGTGCTATATCAAGCAAAAAGAAATTGTTCAGAATAATCGACATTGCTGTTATGAGTAAAACTGCTTGTGTCGAAAAATTGTTAAATGCTAGCACCTTGTCGTAAATATCGCTCAGCTTGGATACTATACGACATAGCATTACACTAATACAAAGCAGCAGCATATAAACAGTAACGTAAATCATCTATAAATTATAAACTTCAGTAGTGCTCTGCTCGATCTATTCTTCATTATCTACTTCATCATCTATTTCCTCACTGTCTTGATCGTCTATTTCGGTTTCTACCTCATCATCCTGAATATCAACACTTTCTTGATCCACATCGGAATCTATGTTAAACTGGTCATCAGAAAAATTTAGTAGTTTTTCTAGCTTACTCGTATTACTGCTGTAAGCATTACTCATATTTCCTTTCATATACTCCTTGCATCTGCTTACCAAAAGGCTAAATAATTCATGAGTATCTACCTGTCTTTCTGCTATTTCATATAAAGAAATTATGGTATTCTTATGACCTTTAAACTTAGCTGCCTCAGTTGGACTACTTGCCCCTGTATTCAAGTCATGTGTCCTCTGACTCGCCAATAGAGCTAATTTAAAACGGTTATTCACCCGCTCTGTGCATTTTTCTATAACAGATTCAGCCATAAAATACTACCTTAATAAGTTTTATACTATATCACAAAAAACAAAATGTCAACTTCTCTATTGAGACTCAGCTTCATGTTTTGCCTTTTCTTCTTCAGATTTTACTGCTTGGTTCTCTGTTATTATAATTGTTATTCCAAAGCCTAATTTTTTGAGGAATCCTAACAATCGCTCTAGAGAGAAACCATCTGTTTTGCCATTTTTAATTTGTGATATCTTTGGTTGATCAACACCTAGTTCTTCTGCTGCACGAGCTTGAGTCCAACACTTTGTTCTTATAAATTCGCTGATTATGCTGAGTAGCTTCTTTTTTATTTCTACAAAGCACAAACCATTGTCTAATGATATTATTATTTCCATAATCTTTTTACACCCACTATCAAAAACTTTGTAAGACATTACAACATAAATTTGATATCTCAAAGTATTAATATCATATAGTTTGTACTGAATAATTATAGATATTAATATATAAAGCTTTAAATTGATCGTATGTTAATATTTTTATCAAATTTATTTTAATCTTAATTATTGTTTTACCTAAAAAAATTGTTCATAGCAAGAGGAATGGCAATTGCAAGGCTAAAATAGTCATTTTGTAAATTCATCTTACATAAGAAGTTTATATCTCTATATCTTAAAATAGATATTTGTTCAAATCTCTATTTAACGGGAATGCTATATATTATATTCATAATGTAACTCAAATATTTGTTGCTTTTTAGCTGAAACACTATTTAGTTAGTAAGTAAAATTATGTTGAATATGGCAGGAATAAGAAAAGATGTTGCTGTAATTATGGGAAGTGAATCGGATTATAGCACTATGGCTCATGCTGTTGATATGTTAAAAGAGCTAGGAGTTTCGTATGATATATTTATAATATCTGCACATAGAACGCCAGAAAGGCTCTTCAATTTTGCTAAATCTGCACAAGAAAAAGGTTTTAAGGTTATTATAGCTGGTGCAGGGGGAGCAGCTCATTTACCTGGTATGGTTGCGTCGCTTACTTATTTACCTGTTATCGGCGTTCCTGTGCATAGTAAACAATTAAACGGGCTGGACAGTTTATTGTCTATAGTGCAAATGCCAAAAGGTGTACCGGTTGCAACAATGTCCATAGGAGAAAGTGGAGCATATAATGCTGCCATTACCGCAGCATCTATATTGTCAATTTCTAACAGTGAAATTGCAGGTAGGTTAAAAAAATGGAGAGAGAAACAGACCAAAGGAGTAAAGGAAAAACCGGGTTCATGGTAAATTTATGGCAATAATTCTTTTAGATACAAAAACTATAAACCGTATAGCAGCGGGAGAAGTAATTGAAAGACCAGCAAGCGTAGTGAAGGAATTAGTCGAAAACGCAATAGATGCTGGAAGTTCAGAAATAGAGATCAAAATAGAGAGTGGTGGGCGCAATCTTATTACTGTGATAGATGATGGCAGTGGAGTAGAAAAGAATGATCTAGAACTTGCATTTATGCGTCATGCTACTTCAAAATTAAGCGATAGTGAATTAATAGAAATCAAGCATCTTGGCTTTAGAGGAGAAGCGCTGCCTTCGATAGCAGCAGTAAGTAGGATAAAGTTATCGTCTAGAGCGGGAGGAGCAAGTGAAGCGTGGTCTATAAGGTATGAGGGTGGAGAAAAGGTGGGGGAAATTACGCCTTACTCTTTATCACAAGGCACGTATATTGAAGTACGAGATTTGTTTTTTGCCACTCCAAATAGGCTAAAATTTCTAAAAACCGAAAGAGCAGAAACTCAAAGCATCGTTGATATTGTAAATAACCTAGCAATGATTAACTATCGTATAGGGTTTACCCTCACTTCAGGTAATAAAAAGCTCTTGAAATACGCCAAGCAAACCTCGTTGTTTAGTAGACTATGTGAAATAGAAAAAGAATTTCAAAATAATTCTCTGGAGGTTAATGAAGAAGGCGGCATCAAACTGACGGGACACGTCTGCAAACCGACCATCAATCGAGGTAAGTCTGATATGATTTATACATTTGTTAATGGAAGGCCAATAAAAGACAATCTACTTGTTGGTGCGGTTCGGTACGCATATCATGATTTTGTTCCAAACGGTAGGTATCCTTTTGCAGCGTTGCATTTGGAAGTGCCATATGATCAAGTAGATGTGAATGTGCATCCAAATAAATCAGAAGTAAGATTTCAAAATAAGAGGATAATATATGAAATAGTGACAAGAGGGCTAATTAAGGCATTGTCAACGAGAATAGGCAGCTTTGCGACGAGTGATGCTGGAATAACAGAGGAACTTAAGGAAGGTTCACCTTTTGATGCTGGCAAAGGGAATGATGAGCTTATTGATAGTGGAAAAAGCAAAGAAGCGGAAAATCGAAAAGAATTTTATGAAAGAAGGCCAAATCCTTTAGAAAATCAACTGATGAAAGAATTTGCTTTCCCAAGTGAAAGGGTGAAAAGCCTGTCGGAACAATCACAATCGTTTGATTATACTGGTATGCAGAAATCCCCATCACAAGCGGAGACTATAGTTCTAGAAAGAGAACAAATTGATTTGATAAAGAGCCACCCGCTCGGGTTTGCACGCTGCCAGGTCTACAACACTTATATTATTGCTGAGGCTAGAGGCAAATTGATTATAGTTGATCAGCATGCAGCCCATGAGAGGCTAGTATACGAGTGCTTAAAACAAAAATCAAGTATAAAAAGACAGAAATTACTACTTTCTGAAGCGGTTGAAGTCAAAAACCAAGCTGGAATGGAGATGGTTGAAATTTATAAAAATAAGCTTTTCGAAATGGGTTTTGACATTGAAATCAAATCAGAAAATAAGGTCGTAGTAAGGGAAATCCCTGCGATTTTGGGCACAATAGACGTAAAAGAGATGCTGATAAATATAGTTGATAGATTAACGGAAATAGAGGATATACTGCCAATAGAAGATAAAGTGAACAAAATATTGGCCACTATCGCTTGTTATGGGTCAATAAGAGCTGGCAGAAAAATGAAATTGGAGGAAATGAATGAACTGCTGAGGCAAATGGAAAAAACACCATATTCGGGACAATGTAACCACGGGAGGCCAACTTATATAGAAATGAAACTAAGTGATATTGAAAAACTATTTGAGCGGAGGTAAGAGGTTACTATAAACTTTCCTCATTCCAACTGCATGAACATTGTGATTTGGTAGCTCACAGAAACAAAAAAACTACTTGACAAATTCTTTCAACTCCTTTATCATAAGGTTGAAGCTATTCATTTAGCTTCAATCTGTGCAGATTAAACGACGAAAGTATCACGGTTGGCGTCTTATGTTTAATTTTTTGCACTATGTGCACCTCATGTCTTTATTAATTTCACCTAG
>JAISAR010000071.1 GCA_031266615.1 Rickettsiales bacterium | reverse complement strand
AAGCATTTTTATACGCATAATGAGTAAAAGATACATAGACAGCAAGAAAGAGAACAGAGTTGACTTCATATTGAGAAATCATGGAATGTCAATTATCGCTATGGCAGTCATTATGTTTTTACCCCCAGTAGTAATATCAACACTCTACTTTTTTGATATATATGACCAGCATACTAATATAGAGATTAACCTGCTAGTTAGCACTTTAATGACTCTATTTATAGTATATCATGTAAAACGCTATAGATACCTACTTAATATCGTAGAATTTCAAAATGCAATATTTGCAAATGCACTAAATCATAATACAGAATTTTGTCTTATTTTACACAGAGATGAGGGTATTGTCTATGCTGACGCAAGGTTCTACGAAAGATTCAAAGATCACATAGATAATGACGTTACATTAGACAAGATTCTTGAAATAGGGAATATTTCGGAGAAAGACAAGAAGGCGCTATACCATGCGCTGAAAAATAACTCTTCTGTACAGGTAAGCATTGCCTTAAACAAGAAAGATAAAATATCTAATTTTCTTTTGCTTTTTGAACCAATACCAGATAATCCCCAAGTTGTTATAAGTAGTAATAAGGCTCTAAATTTATCACTAGCACCAATAGCAAGACCTCATGGGTATTTTGTGTTAAAAGCAACACAGATGAACAAAGAGCAGGTATACGAAGAATTAATAGAAAAGCATAATATAGGAACTTACATTGCAAATGCTAAAGGGATGATTTTATCTGTAAATCAAAGGTTTTTAGACATATTTGAATTGAAAAAACTTGAAAGAGGCAGTTCAATCAATGACTTTGTATTTCAATCTAAGTATAATAATACAGCAGCTGATAATGAAGTTTTGTTTTGCACCGTAAGTGGTATTCCATTTAAGGCTTATATGAGCGCTGCTATGTTTTGTGATAAACACCATCATAACTATATATATGGCTTTATTACGCCAGTTGAATCAAACGTTATTGATTATCAATTACACCCATGTTTTACAAATTCATCGATCGCTATTGCACAGTGCGATGTAAACGGTAACTTTATAAAAAAAAATACAGCGCTAATAAAGCTTGCAGGACCAGATAACAATTCAATCTTTACACTGATATCAGACGACTATCATATGAAAATACGTGAGTATTTTTCTAGTAATAGAATAAATAACGCATCCTTTGATGTGCAGCTCAGCAACAACGATAATATGAAGATATATTTCAATAAGTTTCTTCATAATAGAACGATGTTCATACTCTGCTATTTTGTCGATAACACTGAGCATAAAAATCTGGAGATAAAACTTGAGCATTACCAAAAAATGCAAGCTATAGGACAGCTCGCAGGTGGTATTGCGCATGATTTTAACAATATACTAACCGGAATAATAGGATTTTGTGATTTGCTTTTGCTTCAGCATTCAGCTAGTGATCCATCTTTTGGAAATATAATACAAATACAGCAAAATGCTAAACGTGGATCAAATTTAGTTAAGCAGTTGCTTGCTTTCTCAAGAAGGCAGACAATGCAACCAAAAATTATTGATGTAAACAGTGCGATAACTAATCTTTATGAAATGATAAAGAGGTTAATAGGCGAGAATATAAAATTCACTGCTTATTACGGTAGGGATTTAGGTATGGTGAGGGCTGATCAAGGACAATTGGACCAAGTTATACTTAACTTAGTAATAAATGCTGGTGCTGCTATGGAAAAGGGTGGAGAACTGACCATACGAACTTTTAATAAAAAGATCAATTCATTAAATTCCACACCTAAGAATATGTTTTCTCCAGACAAAGAAGCGATTGAACATGGAAATTATGTTGTAATTGAAGTAATCGATACAGGATGTGGAATGACGCATGATACAATTCAAAAAGTATTTGACCCATTCTTTTCTACTAAAGATATTACCTCTGGTACAGGTCTTGGTCTCTCCACTGTATATGGTATTATTAAACAAACTGAAGGGTATATCTATGTTGCTAGTGAGATAAATCATGGGACTAAATTTAGCATATTTTTGCCTATGGTTTACATATCAGATGAAAACCATATAGAGGAAAGCAGCGAAGAGATAGAGAAACCAGTAATAAATGAAGTTAAAAGCAATGGTACAATCTTACTGATCGAAGATGAAGATTCGGTAAGAGAATTCACTACTAAAGCATTACAAAGAAAAGGGTTTGATGTAATAGAAGCTAGCACGGGCAACAAGGCATTGGAAATGATAAGCGAAAAAAGTTTACACATAGATCTAATAATCACTGATGTGATTATGCCAGAAGTTAGCGGCCCAGAGATAGTCAAAGAAGCTCTAATTCACAGACCAGGTATCAATGTCATTTTCATTTCTGGATATGCGGAAGATGCGTTTTTGAAGAATGACACCATTAATGTGGAAGATTTCCACTTTTTACCAAAGCCATTCACCCTAAATGAATTGGGAAACAAAGTGCAAAGTGTACTACACGAAGCAAAAAAAACAGTTTAATTTTAGGCAACAAAAAAATTTTCTAATGCAAAAATTTCCAGCATATATACAATAGAGTTATTTTATACGTAAGATAAAAGGCGTGAGCAAGGTTATTGCAATAGTAAACCAAAAGGGTGGAGTTGGTAAAACTACAACTAGTATAAACTTATCGACGGCCTTTGCTGCTGTAGGAAAAAGCACTTTACTAGTAGATCTTGACCCTCAAGGAAATGCTAGCACCGGGCTTGGGATTTCTTATCGTAGCAGGGAAGAAAAAAATATATATAAAATATTACTAAGTAGCGAAAATAAACTGATAGGATCAGCAATCTTCGATATAAAGGAAATTCCAAATTTGTCGCTAATTTCGTCAGTGGTTGATTTATCGGCTGCAGAAATTGAATTATCGCAGCTTGAACGAGGAAAATTTGTTCTAAAAAGTGCATTAGAAAAAATACGTGATAACTATGAGTACATAATTATTGATTGTCCTCCATCACTTGGTTTGCTTACCATTAATGCCTTGACCGCTGCTGATTCTATTATTGTTCCTCTTCAGTGTGAATTTTTTGCTCTGGAGGGACTGAGTCATCTAGTTAAAACTGTGGAGCTAATAAAAAGAAATAACTTAAACCCTTGCCTGGTAATAGAAGGGATATTGCTCACAATGTATGATAAGCGCAACAAGCTTAGCGAACAGATTAAAAATGACATTTGTCAGTATTTAAATGACAAGGTGTATAAAACTATTATTCCACTATATGAGACCATCATTCCGCGTAATGTGAGGCTATCGGAAGCACCTTCTCATGGAAAACCCGCTATTGTATACGATCTTAAATGCCATGGCGCACAAGCATACATAAGCTTAGCCAAGGAAATTTTGAGGAAGCATGCAAGCGGCTGCCAAGAGAAGAAGCTGGTGAGCGAGGGCATAGTATGAAGGATGATAGGCGCCTAGGTAGAGGTCTTGCTGGTCTTATAGGTGATAATTATGATAATAAAAAGGATCGGCAAGAGTATTTACCTATTTCACTACTGCACCCAAGCAAATTCCAGCCACGAAAGCACTTTGATGAAGAGTTATTGAAAGAACTGGCAAGTTCCATAGAGAAAAATGGCATTATACAACCTATCGTAGTGCGCAAAGATTCAAATAATGACGGTTATGAAATAATAGCTGGAGAGCGTCGTTGGCGAGCAAGCAAGATTGCAAACCTCGATAGTGCGCCAGTCATTGTAAAAGATTTAAGCGACAAGGAATGCTTGGAATTATCTATCATTGAGAACATACAAAGGCAAGATATAAATCCAATAGAGGAAGGTGAAGCATACAAAAAACTGATAGATGAGTTTTCTTATACACATGAAGAACTAGCCTCAACTGTAGGCAAAAGCCGCAGTCACATAACCAATATGACTCGGATGTTGTTGCTCCCTGGCAGTGTGAAAACGATGATCAATGAAAAAAAATTGTCTATGGGCCATGCAAGAGCATTGATTAATGTTGAAAACGCAGAAAGTATTGCAGAGAAGATAATTTCCCAAGACTTGAACGTTAGACAAACTGAAAAATTGATAAAAGACTTACATCAAAGTAGTGATAAAAAAGAACAAAAATGTACTCAAAATCAGGATATAGCAGCAATAGAGGGCGCTATATCCTCTCAACTTGGCTTAAAGATCAAAATTAATGACAACAATTCCAAGGGTAAGGTTATGATACGATATAATAACCCAAATGAATTGGATTTAATATTAAAGATTTTGAATAGAAAGCTTGAGAGCTGCCAGTAGAGTGAAAAGATAATCAACTGTTGGCATCATCCAAGCAGCTAACGTGGAAACAAAAAAACTACTTGACAACCCTCACCAACCTCATTATCATAGTAGTGAAGCTATTTGTTTAACTTCCCAATCTGTGCAGGTTAAAATGACAAGAAAACTTGTATTTGGCGTACTATTGTTTAATTTTTCGCACTATGTGCACTGCATGTCTT
>JAISAR010000053.1 GCA_031266615.1 Rickettsiales bacterium | reverse complement strand
TTATGGCTAAGGTTAGTTGCATTAAAAAGCAGCTAAGTCGCACTTATTAAGCGTTTAGGATAAAAAAACGCCAACATTTCGACACAAAAGTAAATAACTAGCCGCCACGGGGCTTCTTTTGCTTTTTTTTATTTGGTAAATTTCTTAAATATTTATTGCTAAAGTGGCATCGTTTACTATGTTCATATTACAATGTTTGTACAGTTGTGTGCCTGACTGTAAATGAACTACTCAACCGTAACAGACTTAGCTAAATTTCTTGGACAATCAGCATCCAATCCTTTCTTGACTGCAGTGGTGTAAGCAAGAAATTGCATAGCAACACTGTAGATGATTGGAGAAATAAAATTATCAACGTCTGGGAGTTGTATTACGTCTTTACAAATTCCTCTTAGGAACGGCACTCCTTGCTTGTCACTAAAAGCGACCACTTTGCCTTTTCTTGCTATAATTTCTTGTATGTTGGACAGCGTTTTAAAAAATAAATTGTCATATGGAATGATTGCTATAACAAGTACAGATGAATCTATTAAAGCAATCGAACCGTGCTTCATCTCTCCCGCTGCAATACCGATGGTATTAATATACGAAAGTTCCTTTATTTTCAATGCACCTTCCATTGCAACTCCATATGAGCTTCCTCTGCCGATTAAAATGATGCTGCTATGCTCTAGTATACTGTCTGATATATGTTGTATCTTCATCGCATTTAAAACATGCTCAATATATTCTGGAATAGAGTTGATAGCATTACTCAGTTGCTTTATTCTCTTTTCATCCAACGTACCTTTTATTTTTGCAAGCTCTAAGGCAAGGCATGCTAAAATGACAAGTTGCGCAGAAAAGGTTTTTGTTGAAGCAACACCAATTTCTGGTCCAGCAAGAGTATGTAACACGATATCTGAGATTCTTTCAATGCTGCTGCTGAATGTGTTAGTTAGGCTAATGATTGTTTGCTTCTGTGATTTTGCATAGCGCAATGCTTCCATGGTATCTGCAGTTTCGCCAGATTGAGAGATGAATAATCCAATACTTTCCTTCTCCAGCTTAATGTTGCTATACCTAAATTCCGACGAGATTTCCAGATATACTCGAACTTGGGCAATGCTTTCCAGCCAATATTTTGCTATTAACCCAGCAAAATAAGATGACCCGCACCCAACTATGGTAATGTAACTAAGTTTAGAAAATAATTTTGTGTTGGCAGATATTATCTCTGTATACTTTTTATGAAATTGGTTTATTGTTTTGTTTAATACACAAGGCTGTTCAAAAATCTCTTTTAGCATGAAGCTAGAGTAACCATTTTTGCTGATTAGAAAGTTGCTTGAACTATTGTTTTCTATACTGCGTTTAACTCGCGTACCGTTGTTGTATATACTCACTCCGCTAGATTTTATCACCGCAACGTCGTCATCCTCTAGGTATGATATTCTGTCCACTAGTGCATTTAAGGTGTTAGAGTCAGATGCGGCAAATACAGTGTTGCAGTTATAGCCTATCGCTAAAGGTAGATTTCTTTTTGCGACAAATAGAGCATCTCTATATTCTGCAAACAATAGGACCAAAGCAAACGAGCCATGTAGGTTGCTTAAACACTTAAATAGAGAGTCGACAGGTGACAACCCTCCATTGAGATATAGGGTTAACATGTTCGGTATGACCTCTGTATCGGTGTCAGTATAAAACGGCATTCCCCGTTCTTCTAGGCCCCTTTTCAGCAAATTGTAATTTTCAATTATACCATTATGGGCAACAACAACATCATTTGTATGAATAGGATGAGCATTTTTAAGATCTGGAACTCCATGTGTAGCCCAGCGAGTATGTGCTATGCCAACTGTGCTGCTAGACATCCTGCTGTTGCCAACAACTTCACATAACCTTTCGACTTTACCCTCTGATTTTTTAACCTCTATCTTGCCTTCATTGTTTATGATTGCTATGCCTGAAGAATCGTATCCCCTGTATTCCAATTTCTGCAACCCGGCCAGCAAAGTTGGTATTACTGAATCACCGCTACTTACTACACCGAGTATTCCACACACAACCAAGTGAACCTTTCTTTAGAGTTATTAGGCACTTTTGTTTTTATTGTCTTGCCCCTTTTTACTTTTATCTGGCTGATTTTTATTCTTTTTGTCGTCCTTCTCAATTTTACCTTTTTCAGTTGGTTTGGCTTGAGCTTCTTTATTTAAAACTTCAGATATAGCGGACTTTAGGACTTTTATCTCAACTTTTGGTGCTATTTCCACTATAAATTGTGCATTTGCTTCGTCAACTTTATTGACTGTGCCTATTATTCCACCAGAAGTAGCAACAGTATCGCCGCGTTTTACTTGATCTATCATCTTTCTGAGTTCTTTTAATCTTTTGTGGTGTGGGCGGATAATAAAAAAATAAAATACCACAACTATTAAAATCAATGGGATAAAATTAGCAAAAGATGCGCCAACACTTGATGCATTACTAGCTGCATCTGCTGCAAAAACTTCAGAAATGAACATATTTAATCCTAGTTATCAACGACAAATTTAAGTAAACATGTTTAACTATTAACTACAATATTACTTCATGTCAAGTTTATGAGAGAAAAAACAATACCTTTGCGGTAGCTGGCTGGATTTATATTTTTTAGCCATAGAAACAAAAAAACTACTTGACAACCTTTGCCATTCCTTTTATCATAGTACTGAAGCTATTTGTTTAACTTCCCAATCTGTGCAGGTTAAAATGACAAGAAAACTTGTATTTGGCGTACTATTGTTTAATTTTTCGCACTATGTGCAC
>JAISAR010000037.1 GCA_031266615.1 Rickettsiales bacterium | reverse complement strand
TAGCTAGTTATTCACTATCTATCTTATGATATTGGCGTTTTTGATGTCTTAAACGACTTATAAGCGCGTTTCAGCTTGTATAGGTAAAAAACCAGAAGTTTTAAAAAGACATGCAGTGCACATAGTGCGAAAAATTAAACATGAGACGCTAAATATGCTAAGTTTTTTTGTCATTTAATCTGCACAGACTGAAGATAAATAATAGCTTCAATCTCATAATAACAGAGTTGGCGAAGGTTGTCAAGTAGTTTTTTTAGTTCCGTTTCTATGAATGGCGTGTTATATGCCTAGCGCGCTGCCATTTTTGTCATAGCGCGGTCAAACACTCCCAATAACCTCTTAAATAGGCTTGGAGTTAGCGAAGAGATAGGATTCACAGATACGTTACTGTTTTTATCATCCCCATTTGCTTTGTAGTCTATTGAAATAATCCCCCTACTTTTCCCACCAGTAAGGAGTTTTCCGATTATAGGGATTTTCAACAAAGATTTATTAATTGAGTATGCTGGTATTACTTGTCCTTCAACCTGGAATTTATAATCCCTAATATCAAGCTTACCACTAGTGCTAATGCCCAGTTCCGCCCCCTCAAGCCAAGATTCTTCAATTTCAACAGTGCCATCTTTGTACGCAAAAGGTGCATTACACTTATAAAAGTACACACCTTCGTTCTTTATAGCATTTACAATACCAGGCAGTGAAGACATCGATAGTAAAGTAGTAAGCAGTGAAGCATCTTTGATGTAGAAATTGCTGATAGATAACATGCCGTAATGTTCTCCATTTTCTCTCTGAGAAGATAGATAAAAAGATAATTTGCCGTTTTTAACTGATTTACCAATGCCTAAAGAACGCAAAAACATACCTGAATTATCCGCATATATTTCGAGCCCTATTCCACTGTATTCCGCTGATATTTTGCTGTTGTCTTCCAAAAACTGTCCTGCAAATTTACTTCCATTACAATCACCTTTAGTGCAGGTTACATGTAGCTTGGCATTTTTGATAACAATGCCTTCTTTCATCATTACATTGTCAACATTCATGGTTACTTCTATGTCATTGTTGAATCCACCACTATTTTTGCCAAGCAACCCTAAAATATCACTTAAATTAATCTTCTCACCATAAATAGTTATGGCATTTTTTTCTTTGCTTAACTCAACTTCTACATTAAGGTCATTATCCGGCAATTCAAAACTGCCAGAACTCAAATACAAATTCCCATTCTCTACTTTTCCGCTAAATTTTATATCTAGGTCATTTCCTACAACGTCTAATTTGTCTATTAACAATTCACCTGCTCCTTTTAGCCTTGTAGAAAACAAAATTTTATTGTGATCTTCAAAGCGATTCCTCCACCCTAAGTAGCTTGAACGTGACTCAAGCTCTGACAAATCTATATTACCACTAACATATCCCGTCTTATCTTGATTTATCACTGACTCTATACTCGTGTTGACGTAACCACCATCAAAATTAAGTATTTGAGCAGGTAAATCCCCGGTCAAATCCCAAGCAAAACTTTCATTTTTGTTGCTACTTTTAAGGTCAAATAGCAGTTGTGTATTATTCACCATACCACTACCATTTAAATCAATAAAGTCTCTGCCGAAATCAAGCTTAATATCATGCTTGCCAAGACTTGCACCATAGGCAACTAGATCGTCAATTTTGGAATGAAAATTTGCTAAGAAGTCTACTTTTTTGTCGTCAATATTCAGGTTGAAAATGCGAAAACTGAATACAGATTTTGCTATTCCGCCAATCTTGTCTCTTGTAACCTGAATCATATCATCCAGCTTAAATTTTATAGGCTCATATAACCCGTACGCATCGCTTGTGGCCTTACCATTGATGACTAGAACTGACTTTTCCTTATCGAGAAAGTTCATTTCAATACTACCGCCATCAATAGTGAAATTCTGAAACTTAGCGCTATTTACAGCAATTGTGAGGTTGTTATTTTTGAGAGTTAAATCACCGTTTAATCCTCTCACTTGCTCAAAATCTTCATCAAATCTGACGCTGCCGTTTTCTATATCAGCAACAATTACGACGTCTGATAGATCATCATTAACTAAGCTGTTGATTTTGCCGTTGAAACTTATGATTGTATTTATAATATCCCCATCAATATTATCACAATACCATTTTTTAAATCTATTGTTCACTATACCATCTGGTACATAAGTACATAAATCCTTCGCGGCAAACTTACTAATGTTGACCCTAAGCAGAGTATGATTTGTACTAAAATTCATTTTGCCAATCAAAGAAAGGTACATACCATTTAACTTAAAATGAAAGTTTTTTACGCTGATGATTTCATCACTATATGTCAAATTTACATTTACATTAGTCAAGGCTAAGTTTTTACCCGAGTGATTCTCTGTATTTAATACGTATATGTTTCCATCTACAACTTCATCCTTTCCATTAATTCTCATTGAAAAGTTTCCTTTGAATCCTATTTCTTTGTCCAAATTGTAACTTTTAACTAGTGTGGAAAATTCGTTAAATAGCTCCAATTTTAGGTTATAGAATGTTCCATACAAATTTAACAAATTATTGCGGTTTTTTATCGTAATGGATAAATCATCTAGAAATCCTTTACCTTCTTTTGTATGGACACGAATATCCAAAACATTGAAATCTTCTCCCTTCCCTGCATATACTTTATCAATGAAAAATTCACCTTCCGTGCTTTTATTGATAGCAATGTTAGTAATTTCAATCTTTGAACCTGCATTTAAGTCAAAAAAGAATTTCCTTACTGCTTTCAAAAAATTTTTCGAATTAAAATCAACTGCTTTGAAATCATCTTTTTCCTGGTTGATACACACATACACATTATCAGCCGAGACTTGAGAGAAATTTACACTGGTTTTTAACAAAGAACTGAACTTAAAATGCACAAAAAGGTTAGGGACTTTTATAGTAAAGCCAGGATTCACTATTTTTAAATCTGTAATGACTAGATATGGATCTGTGCCATCTCTTTGCCAAATAACTGAAGTACTCTCCATATTGACGTTTGAGTTGGCAAACGTTTTCGATATCTTACTCTTTAAGTAAAAATTGATATAACTAATGTTAACTCCCAAGGGACTTTTATCTTTGAAAAAGACAAAGAAGCAGAGCGCAAATAATAAGACTATAGAAAATAATATAGTGATTTTTTTAAGCATCGATTATTGCTTTTCTTGCTAAACTATCAGCCTCCTCATTATATTTATCGCCATTGTGAGCTTTAACCCACCTCCAATTAATCTCGTGTTGTGAAGCGATGTCATCCAATTCTCTCCACAACTCCATATTTTTTACTGATTTTTTATTACTTGTCTTCCAGCCATTCACTTTCCACTTATTTATCCACTCTGTTATACCATGTTTGACATAGAGACTATCCGTATATAAATTAATATTACAAGAAAATTTTAACGCCTTCAGTCCATTGATCACTGCTGTTAACTCCATTTTATTGTTTGTAGTATTTTCTTCCCTACCATAAACATCTTTTCTATGATTTTGAAATAGTATAATTGCCGCCCATCCTCCTGCTCCAGGATTACCAAGGCACGCTCCATCCGTGTATATTGTCACTTCCTTTTTATTCATCCTTAATTATATGAATTAACAAAGTATATAGTTGCTTTTATGAAAGCACAATTTCAATGAGACACATGGATACAAGGCGTTTAAGCTGTACTCTTAAATTTTATTATAGAAACAAAGAAAAGCGCAACAACGAACAATATTAGAAGGAAAAACAAAAAATAGTTTTTATGTTTCTGCCGTTCTTTCATAGCTAAAACAAATCAGTAGAACAAAAAATAACACTAGTAAACAGAAAAAATAGATAAGAGATTGAATAAGAAAACATTTTTTTCTGTGAGCTATGATTTTTGAGCCTTATAATAGATACAGCATACCAAATAAAAATGCAACCCTCAAGGATTGCCAGAATTAGGTAAAATAGAGCCTTTTTCAAAAACAGTGCTGGAAGTAAGCTAGTTAGCACCAGCAACACACTGTAAATTAATATATGTTTTCTTGTTTTCTCTGGGCCATAAACAACATTGAACATTGGAACTGACGCTTTTACATAGTCCTCGGACTTATTTAAGGATAGAGCCCAAAAGTGCGGTGGGGTCCACATAAAAATTATTAGGAATAGAATAAAACTTTCCCAACTTACAGAATTAGTCACAATTGCCCAACCAATCATTGGAGGAAAAGCACCTGATGCACCGCCGATAACAATATTTTGCGGAGTGCGTCTTTTGAGCCAAATTGTGTATACGAAAACGTAAAATAATATGCTAACTGCAAGCAAAGCGGCGGAAACATAGTTCACTGCTATTGCCATAATAAATACCGACAATACTCCAAGGGTTATACCAAATTCGAGCGCACTTTCTGCAGAAACTCTACCTGAAGGTATAGGACGACCTTTTGTTCTTTTCATGAGAAGATCTATGTCCCTATCATACCACATATTTATGGCACCTGCGGATCCTGAACCAAGAGCAACACATATCAGAGATATTAGTGCAAGAAAAGGATGAATATTGCCTGGTGCAGCAACCATTCCAGCAACCGCAGTAAATACTACAAGGTACATTATCCTTGGCTTCAGCAAACGCCAAAAATCCAGTATTGTTGATTCAACATTTAACAAAGCACTTGTGTACATTCTATTTTACCACTGGCGGTTTTTCGAAAGTATGAAAAGGTGGTGGTGAAGATATTGTCCACTCCAAGGTATCACCTCCCCAAGGGTTATTTCCAGCTTTCTTGCCCCATTTGAAGAGGTGTACAACTATAAACACAAAAAGTATAGCTGAAATGAAGGACATATATGAGCCAATTGAGGACACATAATTCCAAGGAATGAATGCATCTGGATAGTCGGGTATACGCCTTGGCATACCAGCTAATCCCAGAAAATGCTGAGGTAAGAAAGTGATATTGGTGCTAATAAAAGTAAGCCAAAAATGTATTTTTCCCAGGCATTCATTATATTGTTTACCCGACATTTTACCTATCCAATAATAAAAGCCAGCGAAGGCTCCAAATATTGCAGCAAGTGACATAACATAGTGAAAGTGAGCAACAACATAATAGGTGTCGTGTAAAAGCCTATCTATTCCACCCTGAGACAAAACTATTCCGGTTATACCACCACCAACAAACATGAAGATAAAACCCAGTGCAAATAGCATAGGAGTTTTAAGCTCAATTGCTCCACCCCACATAGTTGCAATCCAGCTAAAGACTTTGACACCAGTTATAACACCAATGAAAATTGAACTGGTGCTAAAAAATATGGCAGCATCTTCACTAAGCCCAACAGTAAACATATGGTGAGCCCAAACCATAAAGCCAAATACTGCTATGCCTACCATTGCGTAAACCATTCCCATATAACCAAATATCGGCCTATGAGAAAAAGTTGATACGATTTGGCTTATGATACCAAACGCAGGAAAAATAATTATGTAAACTTCCGGATGACCAAAAAACCAAAATAGATGTTGAAACAATACAGGGTCACCACCTCCAGCAGGATCAAAAAAGGAAGTACCAATATTGCGATCAGTAAGCAGCATAGTTATAGCACCAGCGAGCACCGGTAAAGCGACAATTAGCATGAATGACGTTAATAAAACAGACCAAACAAATAGTGGCATCTTAGTTAATGACATGCCCTTTGCACGCATGTTAAATATAGTAACTATAAAATTGATCGCTCCAACAATCGATGACATACCAGCAATATGGAGTGCAAGTATGGCCAGGTCAACTCCTGCACTTGGATGGGACATGACTTGCGACAGAGGTGGGTATAAAGTCCAACCTGTTCCAGGACCTTCGCCAGCAAATACTGAAAGGACGAGCAAAATAAAAGATGATACTAACAACCAAAAACTCAAATTATTCATACGGGGGAATGCCATATCTGGCGCACCAATCATAAGAGGCACAAACCAATTACCAAACCCTCCCATTAGTGCTGGCATTATCATAAAAAACACCATTATTACCGCATGCCCTGTAACTATTACGTTATATAATTGATAGTTATTGTTAAGTATATTAATGTGCATTAGTTGAGTGCGAATAACCACTGATAACAATCCGCCAATAATTCCAGCTAATATGGAGAAAATAATGTACAGCGTTCCTATGTCTTTATGATTAGTAGAAAATAGCCAACGCTTTATACCTTTTGGTACATTACTCATATCTATACTCCCAATTTAACTCACTAATTTTTTATTTTCGATCCACTTATTAAAATCTCCTTTACTTACTGCCTCAACAACAATTGGCATAAACCCATGACCTTGACCACACAATTCATAACATTGCCCATAATAAATACCAGGCTTTTTGACATTAAACCATGCCTCATTTAGTCTTCCTGGTATTGCATCAATTTTTACACCGAAAGCTGGTATTCCCCAGCTGTGTATCACATCTCCTGCCGTCACTTGTAAACGAACGTTGGTATTGATAGGCAAAACAACGTTATTGTCAACAGAGAATAGTTTCAAATCTCCTTCGCTAAAGTCATCTTTTCCCTTAATATAGCTGTCAAACGACACACCTTGATATTCTGGATACTGATAGCTCCAATACCATTGATGACCAATAACCTTCAGTGTTATATCAGCCTTTGGTACCTTTTCCTGTAGCTTAATTAATTCAGCATTTTTAAAGGCCAATACTCCAACAATAATCGTTGGTATAACAAACCAGACGATTTCTAAAAGGATATTATGACTTGTCTTACTTATATTCTTCACTTTGCTCTTACGAAAGCGAAATACTACATAAGCAAGCAGTGCCCATACGAGAAGCATTATTGCAACCATTATACTCATCACGAACGAATGTGATTTAACTACAACTTCCATTATCTCAGTTGCAGGAGAAGGAAATCCAAATTGCCAGGAGGTAGGAGCAGAAGCAACTGATGTACTCGAGTAAAACATTATCAATAATACAAATAACTTCACCATATTTGTTTGCTGTAAAACTAAGTGACATACCGTATAATAGTATATATAAACTTACTATGCAAACAGAGATTAGCAATGATTAATAATTTTTTAGCATTTAATAGGTATAATAATATAGTACTAATTTAGGGGAAAAAGCATTTACATGAATCTATTTTAAGTTAAAATATTATAATATTTTTAGTTAAGTATTTACTTTAAGTAAATTCTATAATAAGTTTAATAGTGTCTGTTACTGCTAATAACCCTCTAGCCTCACACCTAAAAGCAGTAACAGACACTATTAAACTTTATGACAAATTTACTCATCTGTAAGTATAAAGACCTGCCTCATATTTATATAATACACTATACTTTATTAACTAACTTTTAATGCTTGTAGCAGCATATATGATTTACGTATTATAGAAAATAATCATAAAGTATACTACTTGTAACCAATATAAAATTTTTATTCAGCACCATTTCTATTATTTTGGGGTGTTAAAGCACTTGAAACTTGAAGCAAATGCACCTCGGCTTTCCGCAAGGAATAACTGAGTTATTAAGCTCTGTAAACAAAATTTTTAGAGAAGTCAATAAAATCTTATAACAAATCTCAATGGTAAATTAAAAAGTTTCCCTACGATGAGAGATTTAGCGAATTTATTATGTATCTTGTTTGATAACGAAAATTGGTATAATCTTCATGCTTAAGAAATTTACTAAATGAGAAAAAAAGACAAAAGAAACCCTGGTCGGTATTTATTTTCAGTATTGGCGTTTTTTTAAGTCTTAAACGCTGCAATTTAGCGACTTTTAAACTGCAACAGACCTTAGTTTAAATATTAAAAATTTACTAAGCAGAAAAAAAGGCAAAAGAAACCTAGAGCAGCTAGTATTCAAATTCTCCCTTGTTCTATTTGACGTTCTATACTGTCTTAAACGACTTATAAGCGCGTTTCAGCTTGTATAGGCAAAAACCAGAAGTTTTATGAAGACATGGAGTGCACATAGTGCAAAAATTTAAACATGAGACGCCAAATACAAAGTTTCCTTTGTCGTTTTAATCTGCAGATTGCGAAGTTAAATGAATAGCTTCAGTATCATTATAAGAGGGTTGGCGAAGGTTGTCAAGTAGTTTTTTTGTTTCTATTCACTTTAACAAGTGAGCTACCTTTCTATAAAAGACCTATCAACTGTTGCAATTATAGGCGTAAACAAGAATGATAAAAGAGTACGGGATTGAGTAACTATATACACTTCTGCTGGCATACCGGGATATAGGTATACATTTTTGAACTGAGCAAGCTCTGACTTTGGTATCACCACGCGTACTGAATAATAACGCCCTAATCTTGGATCATCGAGGGCATCAGGAGAAATATGGCTTACTATACCGTTAATTAAACTTAAACGACGTGCGCTGTAAGCACTCAGCCTTACTTTCACCTTTAGCCCTTCCAATCCGTCAATAGAGACTATATTGCTATCTTTTTTTTGTGCCGACAGTATCTCCTCTATATTTCTAGTCTGAATTTTAGCGTCTATTATTAAATCATCATTAGATGGCACTACGCTCATAATCGGCACACCAGACTGAATAACACCACCTTCCGTATGGTACCGTATATCCGTAACTATTCCGTTTTGAGGCGATCTAATAACTGTGCGTGCTAATGCATCTTCTGCAACCATGAACCTCTCTCTTAAGTCAGCAATAGATGTGCTAACTTCCTTAAGCTCAATGTTTGCTCTCTCTTGAGCGTCATTCTTCACATTTATGATTTCTAACTCGTTTTCTCCAATTTTTTGTTGTACCTGAGATATTGCAGCACGGTAGTGACCAACTCTACCTTCAATTTCAGCAAACTGCTTTTCCAAAGCCAAAATGTGCGGCCTACCTATGTGACCACCGCTAAGAAGCTGTCTTTTTGTTTCTAACTCCTCAGCTATTAAGTCATATTGCTTGATAGCTGCATCCAGTTGAGAATTCAGCCCTACTAACTCATCATGTAACTGTCTTATACGCTGTTGCAGTATGTCAGTTTTTCCCAATATACTCTTGTGCTGAGAATCAAATAATTTTATCTGATTTTTCATCACTTTGCTTGCAAGATTGCCATCAGATAATTCTTTGACTTCATCAGGAAATTCAATTGTGTCTAAGCCTCCCCTAATAGCAATAAGTCTCGCTTCAGTTGCCAAAAGTGATAAGAGTTTTTCTTTGATTATACTCAAATTCGCCTTCTCGTTAACATCACTTAACAAAACTAAAGGCTCATCTTTTTTGACTGCCTGGCCCTCTTTGACCAAAATTTTACTTATTATTCCTCCACCCAAATGTTGAACTATTTTTCTGTTTGAAGATACAATCACTTCTCCACTTGCATGCACTGCCCCATCAATTGGAGCTATAGCTGACCAAATACCACCTATTCCAAAAAAAATGAGTATCACTATCAGGCCAAAAAACAGTGGTCCCCATGTCACTCTCAGGACCTCATTTACGTTATTACCCTCGCGTTTTAAAATAAAACTTACCACCGCATCAATTAGTGCGAACGTTTTATCCAAAGATTTTGGGTACTTCTTCTTTTTATTCTTTGTTCCTTGCATGTTTACATTATCACTATGGCCAAGTAGACCTGTCAAAGAGAATCCAGCGCTAAGTTTTTTTAACTTACTTATCATATATTACTGTGAACTCGCGTTAATGTTAAGATAACATACAAAAACAAAGAATCCATGACTTATACACTTCATTTGGACTGCAAAACACCAGAATAAACTATTTAGTAACAATTCTTGCATATCTTAATCTGACTTAGCTGTCATAGATCTAGGCTGCTTGTGTCATGCAAAAAATCTATTGCCAACTAGGCAATGCTCTGTTAGTAATCGGATAAAGCGAGGTTACTATGTTTCGATTAGAAGGCAGAAAATTCCTGATTACTGGTGCATCAGGTGGAATAGGGCAGGCAATTGTAAAAACTATGCATAAAGCAGGGGCAATTCTGTGTATTTCTGGTACAAAAAAAGAAGCTCTAGAAGAAGTTGCTAAACTATATAAAAAAAATATTTATGTACTTCCTTGCAACTTGTTAAATGCCGAGGAAGTAAACCAGCTAATAAATAGAGCAAACGAGTTGATGGAAGGTTTCGACGGGCTCATATGCAATGCAGGCATTACACAAGATAGTTTATTGCTGAGAATGACAGATGAAGCATGGCAAAAAGTGATTGATATTAACTTGAGTTCTACGTTTAAGCTAAACAGAGAAGCATGCAAGAAACTAATTAAGAATAACTGGGGAAGGATTATAAATATTTCTTCAATAGTAGGGTTAACAGGAAATGCTGGGCAGGCAAATTATGCAGCATCAAAAGCTGGAATAATAGCCATGAGTAAATCCATAGCAAAAGAAGTTGCAAGCCGCAATATAACGGTAAATTGTATTGCTCCTGGGTTTATAGATACTAAAATGACTGAAGTTTTAACTGAAGAACAGAAGAAAAAAATACTAGATAATATTCCAATGAAAAAAATGGGGACGGGAAAAGAAATAGCAGCGGGAGTTCTGTTTTTAGCAAGTGATGAAGCAAAATATATAACAGGGCATGTGCTGAACATTAATGGCGGTTTATTTATGCAGTAATACCTTATTTGTGGACAAACTATAAATTTTACTTTAAAATAAATATGTGTAATAAAATTGTTCTTATTACGCTAGTTTATTATTTAGAGGCAAAAAAATGAGCTCTACAATAAAAAAGTTTTTTAATGTCTTATGTTTGGTGTTGTTTTTATCAGGTGATGCATATGCCTCTGGCGCTAGTAGTGCTGACATGAATGACACAACTGCCCAAGTAATATGTAATATTATTGGTTATGTTTGGGGGATAGGTGGTCCACTCATGACAGTAGTAATAATTGGTGCATCCTTGCTTGCAATATTTGGCAGAATGCCTTGGCCAGCTCTCTTCGCTTTAGGTATGTTTTGTGGTGTATTTTTTGGAGCTAAGACGATCATAATGAAAGTTATACCCAACGTAAGTGGCGAAGTCAAAAATATGTTGGACAACTGTGGAACAAACAAATCATAAAAGGGCAGCATACTAAAGTGTTTGTTGTTATCCATTAAATCGTCTCATGTCTTCAATTTGCAACAAGTAAGGGCTGTCTTTTGGTAAAGTTTTAACAGCCAGTTCAGCATATTTCATAAATTGTTTTAAATTACCTTCAATGCAAGCCTTTTTTGTTAAAGCAAAATAATGCATTGCCGTATCGGCATTACGTTTATATGCAATACTTAAGTATTTCCAGACGAAGGCATTATTTGGTTCTATACTTGCGGTCTGTTCCAGGTAAAAAATTGCTTTCTTTACATCACCATACAACAATAAAGTATGGGATAATGCAAGTTTCACCAAATAACTGTCTTTCTCAGATAAATACCTAAGCGATTCTTCGTACATTTTTATTGCTTTACCTAAATTCCCCGCCTTGTATAGCATTTCTGCTTTTAATTCATATAAGTATGGGTCATTACGTGACTTTTGAACTAAGGAATCAACTATAGCAATAGCCTCTTCTATCTTTCCTTGCCTATAATGGATTATAGCATTTACGTACTCAGAATTACCTTCATATTTATTGGACAACACATGGATGGGAGAAAAGAAGGAATCTAGCTTTGTAACCATACGCTTAAACCTTAGTAACTTATCTGCAAGAATTGGTTTCACATTGTTTTTAACCTTATAATTTTGTACAGCAAATATGCGCTTATCACTAAGTGGATGAGTACGAAAATACCCTTCAGTATTTTCATGTTCGATACTTTTAAAGTAGTCAAAAACCTCTTTCATACCTGAATTATCATAGCCAGATTCATCAAGGTACCTTAAAGCATAACTATCTGCTACGCTTTCTTGCTCTTGAGAATAGTTAAAAAACAGCCTTGAGCTAAGTGCTACGCCGCTTAGCAAAATTGCACTAGCGACCTGGGGATTAATAATAATAGTAGAAACCAATCCTACCACATAACTGATCATTGCTATTGATTGAAAATAGCCCACAGCACCACTCATCTGCAATACATGACCAGCAGATATGTGAGCAATCTCATGTGCTAATATGCCAAGCAAAATGTAAGGCTCAGTCGAATGTTGCAAAAGTCCTAAGTGAATGAAAATGCTATTATTATCAATTACGAAAGCATTAATAGAATTATCATTAATTATGAAAACTTTTATCCGATCACTATCGATGCCTGCAGCAGAAAATAAGGGTTGTGCTAGTTCTTTTACTACTACCTCCACCTCACTATCTCTAATAACGTTAACAGAGTAAGCACTACTGCAATATATAAAAAAGAGCAATAAGGTAAAAAACTTAGCAATTTTAAACATGAAAATTCCGTATTTGTATAATTTTTAGGAATTTTACATTTTAACACTTAAATTATACAAATTTATAAACGCTAGCTTAACTTTTTAACGTAGCTAACAAGTTTATCGATGGTAGTTAACTTAATCTTATGTTGTTCAGCAA
>JAISAR010000020.1 GCA_031266615.1 Rickettsiales bacterium | reverse complement strand
AGTGCAAAAATTTAAACATGAGACGCCAAATACAAAGTTTCCTTTGTCGTTTTAATCTGCAGATTGCGAAGTTAAATGAATAGCTTCAGTATCATTATAAGGGGGTTGGAGGAATTTGTCAAGTAGTTTTTTTTCATTTAAATTGCTCGCAACCTTCTTACACACTCATCTTTACCAAGGATTATCATTATGTCGATAATTCCAGGTGCATCCATTATCCCAGTTATTGGGGCCCGTAATGAGTGGTAAACATCGCTTATTTTCACATTATGTAATTTTGAAAATTCCTTGATTTGAGAGGACAAAAAACTCTTATTCCAGCCTTCATTGCTGATATTTGAGAAAAACGATGCAAGTAACTTGATTGTATCGAGGTTAGATTTGACAATTTGCTCAGCTTCTTCGCTTAAATTAAGTGGCGGATCTTTGATATAAAACTGCGCTAAATCGAGCAGTTCGGTCAGGTAATTTGCTCTTTTTTTTAGCTCTGTTAGTCCCTGCAGTAAATAGCCCTTTTTCCTCTCAGTTAGAGTATTTTCTCCAAGCATTAGAGGCAGAATATCTTCATTGCTCATGTTGTTGATATAATGGTTATTTAAATGCTCCAATTTTTTAAAATTAAGCCGTGCAGGCGAACGGCCGATGTTTTCTAAGTTAAACCACTCCATCGCTTGCTCATCGCTAATAATCTCATCATTGCCATGACTCCAGCCAAGTCTGAGCAGGTAATTACGCATCGCCTGAGGCAATATTCCTATCTTCTCGTAATCGCAAACACTTGCAGCACCATGTCTTTTGGACAGCTTATTCCCATCCTCCCCGTGAATAAGCGGTACATGCGCAAAACGTGGAATATCAAAATCAAGAGCCCGATATATTAGTAATTGCTTAAAAGTATTGGTGAGATGGTCAGAACCACGTATTATATCAGTTATTCCAGCATCATGATCATCAACCACCACCGCAAAAATATATGTTGGAGTATTATCAGAGCGTAAGATCACTATATCATCAAGCTGCTCGCTATTTACTTTAATTTGGCCGTATATTTTATCGTCAACAACAATATCTTGCGAGTTTGGCACTCTAAAGCGGACAACAGGTTTTACGCCTGGTGTCGCATTAGTACACTTATGCTTGTATATCTTTCCTTCTTCTCTTGCTTTTGCCTTCTTTGCTGCAACTTCATCCTCAGGGCAATAACAGTGATATGCTCTGCCTTTCTGAGCAAGGAGATTTGCAACTTCAATGTGCCGCTCTATTCTTTTTGATTGGTATATTATTTCTCCATCATAGCTTACACCAAGCCATTTCAACCCATCTATTATCGCATCGATTGCCTCCTGTGTTGAACGTTTTCTGTCGGTGTCCTCGATCCTCAGCAAAAATTTTCCGCGATGATGCTTTGCATAGAGCCAATTAAATAAAGCAGTACGAGCTCCGCCAATATGCAAAAACCCCGTTGGCGATGGAGCGAATCTAGTGACTACACCTGACATATTCGTTTGTTACAGTAATGTAAACGATGATAGCTAAAATTTATGCTTGCAACAATGTGGAATTACTGTAAATTACTGATCCTATGAAGATAAAATTGTGTTTATTTTTCATAATTTATGTTATATGATTTAAAGTTGGTTAAATATAGCGGGGTATGTTATGGCTCAACATGAAGACTTATTTGCAGCTGCAAAAGCAGGAAGTAGGGATGAATTTGTTAGAATTTGCAAAGAGGATGTTGCTTATGTAACTGAGCATAAGCTTGATGAAAATGGGAATCCATTTCATATAGCAGCAAGTAAAGGAATTCTGCTACCTACACTCAAAGAGATTGTAAATTACTTGGAAACAGAGGCTAATCAAAAGATTAAAAAAGCAGAAGAAGCTAAAAATTGGGAGGAAATAAAAAAATTAAAAGAGGAGCTTAAATGTAATAAACAATATATTAAAGATGCACTCTGCGATAAAAGCTGCATTCTTCAGGGGAGAGTGGCGGTAGCTCCTCTTTATTTCTTAAATGCTGTAGAACGGAAGGAAGTTAAGCAAATTGCGGACATAAAAAGTAGCTTTGTATGTAATAGAAAATTTCATTTGTGTTTATATATAGTAGGAGCTATAGCGTGTATTGCTGCTTTGTGTTTATCATTGTACTTTTTATTTTTGGTTTCTCAATCTCTTGCGTTAGGTTCGATAGCTGGGATAGCTTCTGGGGGATCTACATGCTTGTTGTTTAAGGCATGTAACGGGATATACGGCTTGTATGATGAAAGTACTATAGTGACAGATCCTGATGTTATGCAACTTTTAAAGGATGGTTTAGCTCCAGCATAAAGTTAGAAATCACTTGCAGGTAATGATATAGAAATGTACTTTCTTAAGAGTGATTCTTAAGAAAGTATACTTACACAATGACAGAAAAGAAGTACAGTAAGATTTTAATAGCAAACAGAGGAGAAATTGTCTGCAGGATTATCAGAACTGCTCGCAGAATGGGCATATCTTGCGTGTGTGTGTATTCGGATGCAGATATAAATTCTGTGCATGTAAGACAAGCAGATGAGTCGAGACACATTGGTCCTTCGCCTGCTTACCTCAGTTACTTAAACATCGAAAAAATATGCGAAGTAGCAGTTGAAGCAGGTGCACAGGTTGTTCATCCAGGTTACGGCTTTTTAGCAGAAAATCCAGATTTTCCACGTGCTCTGCAAAAACATAATATAGATTTCATCGGTCCAAGTGCAGAAACAATAGAAGTTACAGCCAATAAAATAACAGCAAAGGAATCTGCAAGAAAAGCTGGAGTGAATGTAGTGCCAGGATACATGGGCAAGATCAACGATGCTGCTCATGCAGCCAGTGTTGCAGAAGAGATTGGTTTTCCTGTTATGCTCAAGGCTGCATCAGGTGGCGGTGGTAAAGGCATGCGAATTGTAAACTCCAAAAAGGAAATTGAACTGGCATTTACATCAGCAACAAACGAAGCAGAGAAGAGTTTTAAAGATGGCAGTATCTTTATAGAAAAATATATAGAGTTACCAAGACACATCGAAATACAAATCATAGCAGATAAATATGGCAATGTAGTGTGTCTTGGAGAGAGGGAATGTTCAGTACAAAGGAACAATCAGAAGATAATAGAAGAAACGCCAAGTCCGTTTATCAGTGAGAAGGTAAGACAAGAAATGTATGCCCAATGTGTTTCTTTGGCAAAGCAAGTTGGCTATTTTTCAGCAGGCACTGTTGAGTTTGTTGTAGATCAGAGCCAGAACTTCTATTTTCTTGAGGTAAACACGAGATTGCAAGTTGAGCATCCAGTAACAGAATTTGTAACTGGAATAGATATAGTAGAAGAAATGATTAGAACCTCCTGTGGAGAAACATTAAGGTTCAGTCAGAATGATATTAAACTTACCGGTTCTGCAATAGAAAGTAGAATCTGTGCTGAAGACCCATCAAAGAAATTTTTTCCTTCCAGCGGAAGAATAAAATATTACGACAAACCAGATGAAAATGATTATGTAAGAATAGATGATGGAGTTGCTGCAGGTTCAGAAATCAGCATGTTTTATGATTCGATGATTGCAAAAGTAGTAACATATGGGAAAGATAGAATGGAAGCGATAAGCAGAATGCAAAAAGCCTTGTCTGAATGCTATATAGGGGGAGTAACAAATAATATAGAATTTCTAGAATCCATCTTTCATCATCCAAATTTTGTTGCAGCAAAGCTCCACACGAGATTCATTCCAGACCATTACCCAAGTGGGTTTTGCGGTGATTTTATTACGGAAGAATATATTAAAATATTTGTTTTCGCTGCGTTATATGTTCATTTAGGAAACGAGAAGAGGTATTATAATAAATCAATAGATGAAGCGCTTGTAGTAAAAATAAATGACAATGAGTACTCTGTAAATGCAAAATACCAAGATAATACACTAACGACAATATACAACCATAACACATATTCTGTAAGTGGTAAGTGGAAATCAAGTCACAAGTTGCTAAATATCATGATTAATGATGATACCGATATAACACTTAAAGTAGAAAGACAAGGCAGTAAACACTTTATAAAACATGCTGGGATGCAAGCTGAGTACTGTGTGTTTAAACCTCATGTAGCTGAATTAAGCGAGTTAATGTTAAATAATGAAACAGAAGGGATTTCAATAGATGCCGTAAAATCTTCAATATCTGGTTTATTAGTTAAATTACACGTAAATGTTGGAGATCAGGTAGAGGTAGGGCAACCTTTATTTGTTGTAGAAGCGATGAAAATGGAAAATATCATATGCGCTGAATCAGAAATGGTGATAAAAAACATTCCTGTTCAGGAAGGAGAAAATGTGCAGATCGGCGATGTGGTATTAGCTTTGAATACAGCTCTTTCTTAAATAACACAAGAAATATAAACCTGATCCAAATAAGATGAATGAAAACACTTGGTGAGCTATAGCAATGGCTATTGGTATGTGCAGCAATAAAGTAATTACTCCTAAAATTACCTGAGTTAGGACAGAGAACAGCATAACATATACCGGTTTTACACCGGCATTTTTTATTGTGAGTATTGCTGTCAGAGCTAATATTAGCAATGCTAGTGCTCGGTGTATAAACTGCACTGTTGCTCTGTTCTCAAAGATATTT
This sequence comes from Rickettsiales bacterium, assembly GCA_031266615.1. GTDB lineage: Bacteria > Pseudomonadota > Alphaproteobacteria > Rickettsiales > Anaplasmataceae > Wolbachia. The sequence continues at coordinate 6,934 of JAISAR010000020.1, read as the reverse complement.
AGCCATGTAGGCTGTAAAAAAAATAAATCTTCCGGAATGATATATCCGTCCATTAGTGGAAAGGTATTGTAAATTAAGCCAGCATTTAATCCTGCAACAAACGCCCCGAAAGTTATTTGTATTACAATTAAAGCCAGGATTATTCCTGTGTAATGTATAGTGTTACTGCTAATCTTAAGTTCTGTCTGCTTTGGCCTGATTTGATAATCAAAAAATTGGTACGACAATAATGCAAAAATAGCTAATGCTAGCAGTAAGTGAAGCGCGAGCCTATAGTGACTAACATGAGGTTCAGCTATCAGACCACTTTTAACCATATACCAACCAGCGAGAGCTTGTAACGCTCCAAATAGTAGCGCCATGGATAGTCTTATTACTGCCTTTTTAGATATTCTTTTTCTAAGTATAAAATATACAAACGGTAAGATGAAAACTAAACCTGTTAGCCTTGCAACCAATCTATGCACATATTCTATTAAATATATAGTGCGAAACTCCTCCATACTCATCCCGTAATTAAGTGCTTTATATTCAGGTGTAGTCTCATATTTTGATTTTTCTTGTAGCCAGTCTTGCTCACTCAGTGGTGGTAATGCTCCAGCAATTGGTTTCCACTCTGTGATAGACAATCCTGCTTTTGAAAGTCTGGTAAACCCGCCAATTCCTACCATAAGGATTACCATGACAGAGCAGAGGAAGAGCCAAATAACTACGGATTTTGATTGCTTTTGTTCCATAAACCATGCTGAGTTTTGTTCCACCGCTGAGGATGAATGATAAATTCCCACAAAGCGAAAAATGCTGCAACGCTGTGTAGCAGATTATAAACAGGGAAGAATATTGATACCACATAAAAGTAAAAAGGCATCTTTTGCTGCTTGATCGCTATTGCCAAGAGAATCAGGTTAGTAACGTATATCACTACAAAGTAGCACAAAAACAATTCATTTAAAACTTGAGTTAACATTAATGAAAACAATAAAAATGGAGTAGTGAAAAATATAAAGGCTGCCGAGCCAACAAAAAGATTCAATAACAGAATTCCTTTGAGTCCATTGTGTCTATAAAGTGATCTTATATTCCTTAGATGGACAACATAAGTTTGCATATAACCTTTAATCCAACGCGCTCTTTGCTTGATCCAGGCAAACACAGTAGTTGGTGATTCTTCCAATGTTTCTGAGTCAATAATCCTAGTTTTATATCCCATTTGTGAAAGTCTCAAACCTAGGTCAGCGTCTTCAGTGACATTATAAGCATCCCAGAAAAGCACTTTCCTTAAAATTTCTACTGAAAAATGATTACTGCTACCACCCAAAGGTATCGGCATATTCATTTTTTGGAATCCAGGTAATAAGTACTGAAACCAGCTCATGTATTCTAAAGAGAAGGATTTCGTCAAAAAATTGTAATTATAATTGTAATAATTTAATCTTGCTTGCACACAGGCTAACTTATCATCACCTTGACCAAATTCAATCAGTGCCTTTTTTAACTGCAATGGATCTGGTTTATCATCTGCATCATATATTACTGCATACTTTCCTTTGGCAAAGCTCATGGCATAATTGCATGACTTAGCCTTCGTCTTAGGCAAAGAATGAGGCACTTTTATCACTTCAAAATATTGCGGTAAAATATGTTCTTCTATAGCTGCAAGCGTTCCCTGATCATCACTTTCTATAAGGAGCTTCACATCCAATTTTGATTTTGGGTAATCCAAACTTTCAATGCTTTTAATCAATTGCTTTATCACTGCACCTTCTTTAAAGGCAGGCAATAAAATTGTATATATAGGGAAATCTTCTTCGTTTATCTTATCATAATCTATTTTTCGGTTGGAGGTTTCACATAAGCCAAAAACTGTAGTTATAAATTTGAACAAATAGCTAGAACATCCAACTATAAATATCAACATTAAAGCAAAGTATGTATACTTCTCTGTTAGTGTTAAAATTGAAGTTATAATAAAGAAAGAAGCAAAAAATATTGAGCTTAGTTTAATATTCTTGGCTGAAAAATCAGGACTTTTATGGTATAAATAGTTGCTTGCAAATTCTGAAATACCAAAGTGCGAGTTAAGAAAATCTAAAATCTGTTCACCATCTGCTTCTATTAGTACGTAACCATCACCATAGTTAGCCTTGATCCAATGGTCGATATCTTGACTCGTATCTTCAACCATAAAAAAAGTAGTATTATTTAATTTTTGCCAAGGAACTATATTAAATTTGTAGTAAAAAAACTTTTCTTGCTCTTTACACAAACTGGAGTCGAGCTTAATTTTTTCTATATCATTAACTTGAAGTATAGACGGCTGTTGCATTAAATCTAATGCAATTTTTTATTTAAATCACGTGAAAGTGAAGATATGACCTCGCTGCTGCGCTTATCATCCTTGTGTTCCTGCATTATTTTTTTTACAGCGTCAGCGGCTATACTTGCTGTATTAGCTTGTAAATCTCCAATGGTTTTTTCAACTTGGTCAGTAACTTTCTTCAAATGAGAACGGGTATTATCATCTAACGTCTGGTCCAGTTGCTGTCTACTGTGCCTAATGATACTATTAGCCTTATCAAGAGCTTCATTCATCATTTTATTAACTTCTGCATCTAACCTTTTGTATTTCTCGGAAGATTCTTTGTAATACTCCAACATATCTTTTCTGAATTTTTCAACCTCTTCATTCGTAAGTTTGCTCTTGTTACGCTTATTGTTAAGAGCGTTTTTTATCACCTTCTTTAGTAATTTATATGAAAGAATAAAACCTACCAAGAAAGCAAGACCGACAATCAGTGATGTAGACATAAAAACCTCTAGAATTCTTTAGATACCAAGTTAGCAACAAACCCCTCTTCAATTTCAGAATTGGTCAATTTACTGTAGTAAATTAAGGCAATACCAGTAGCTATTTGCTTTAGTTCACCAGTGTACTCAGATTTAAATCTTGTTACTTCTTCTTCAACAAGTTTGCTCATTTTTTTGTCTTCCTCTTCTAATATATCTTTCACACTTGCTCTCATTTCTTCTACTTGGGCTAGTGCATTATCTATAACCTTTTTTGCTTGTATTCTAGCTTCGTTTAAAGCTGCGCTATATTTAACAATCTGACTTTCTATAAGTTTTAAAAGATGAACAGAGCTATTAAAAGAGTACAATACCCTCTTGTTTCTAGTGTTTATTATCTCATCTAATTTTGGCAAAAATGAGCAACTTACTACGAGAAAAAGTAAAGAGAAAAAAATTAAAAACCAAAAAACCTGAGAAAAGTAAGTCAAAACATCAAGTTGTGGCATATTAAACAGCAAACATTAATAGTAGTGCGAGCAGAAATGCAAATAACCCCATTGCTTCAACTAGAGCTGCCCCTGTATAGACATATTTTTTCATTTTATCCTCTGATTCAGGGTTTCTTGCAAGCCCACTTAACATAGTAGAAAATATATTTGCTACACCAAGACCTGCCCCGAGCATACCAAGCACACTTAAACCAATTGCTATAAATTTTAAAGCTACTAAATCCATATATGTTACCTTTAACCATTTCCTTACGATGTTAATTATAAAATGTTCTGCAGATAAAGTCAATTACTTTACTGCATCTGATAAATATACACACGTTAAAGAGGTGAATATATAAGCTTGCAAAACTGCAACAAATACTTCAAATCCTATTAATGTGATTATAAATAAAAACGGTATAGGGGTTAAAGTCACGTGCATATCCATGATAAACCCTGCTATTACTTTGATAATTGTATGACCCGCAATCATATTTGCTGCAAGCCTTATTGATAAACTTATAGGCCTTGCCAAGTAGGCAAATAGCTTAATGAAAACCATCATGGGCGCCAGCCACAACGGAGTGCCTTCCGGCAACAATATGCGTAAAAACTTTACTCCCCTTTCTTTGAACCCAACAACTGTCGTGTAAGTAAAAACTACCATCGATAAGGCAAAAGTAACTATCACATGACTTGTAACTGTAAAACTATAAGGAAGAACGCCTACTAAATTACACGACAAAGTGAAAATAAATACTGTGAATATCAACGGAATGTGCTCCAAGCCTTTGCTTCCAGTGTTACTTTCTATTATTGAAATAACAAAATCGTATACACACTCAACTGCAGCTTGCAAATATCCTGGTATTACTGATCCTTTCCTTACTCCCAAGAGCAAGAAGAATATAACCGATATTACCGAAATCATCATAAAAAGAGATGAGTTGGTAAAATTTATATCATGCCCAAATAGTTTGGGTAATTCTATTATTGTATATATTTTAAATTGTTCTAGCGGATTTAACGCCATATTTCGACCCTATAAACTTAGACTGCAACAGTAAATAAAGTATAAATTTTATAAGGTAAAGTCAAGAGTTAAGATGATATAGGCTCTGTAACACAGAGCCCTTTTTACTCACTTCACTTTAAAACCGCAATTTTTAATACTATCTTTGATAGCTTGGATATCTGTTTCAGTTTCAGCTTGAAACTTCACATTTATAGTAGGGGTATCACTTTCATGATCAAATTCAATTTTGTTGATAGACAAATCTTTTTGAAGGTTATCTTCAACACAGCTAGGAAATGTTAGCATTGTGTAATAAGTCATATCGTTTGGATCATGAGAACGACTATAGTCCAGCAAAGACACAGGGCCTTCCTCGTTGTATCCCCATATCCGTATAGATTCAGAACCTTCACGATGATTAAAAGAAGACTCAATGTTATATTCATTTGCTGGTAGTTCAAATGTTATTGTGTTATCCATAGCATTACCTAATTAATTAAAACTGTTATTATAATGTTGGCATATTAACAAAATATTTACTAGGGTGGCTAATTATAATCAGCGCTGTATTTCAAAAATTACTAAGTTATTTAACATCCCGATTTAATACGCTATCTTAACTATTGAACAATTCTTTTTGTATAACATTTGCTAGCAAACAAAATTGTTCAATAGTTAAGTTTTCTGGACGTTCGTTACCATTTAATTTAGCGTTTTCAAGAATGGTTTCAGCATGACTTGTTATATTTTGCAAGCTATTTCTTAGCATCTTTCTTCTTTGAGCAAAAACAGCGCGCGTTAATTTTGTCAAGGTTTCCAAATTTACTGCAAATCTTTGGGTAGGTAAAGGATTTACTGTAATTACTGAAGAATGCACTTTCGGCCTTGGAAAAAACTCTTTAGGTTCAATATCAAATTCCTTTCTTATATTGCACAGCAATTGGCTTAGCACTGATAGAGAACCATAGTCTTTGGAATTAGGTCTTGCTATGATGCGATCTGTTACCTCTTTCTGAAACATCAATGTCAAACTTGTAAAAAATTTTATGTTGTTTAACCACTTCAAAAATAATGCTACCGAGACATTGTAAGGTAGATTAGCAATGACTTTGACTGGGCGTTCTATTAGCTTTTCTTCTATAGCATGTAGTGCATCCGCTTCTACAATTCTATACCTTCCCTGATGCTCATTTAGCAGCTGGTTATGGTATTTCACTAAATTGCTATCTTTTTCTATAGCAAGCAGAGACTTTGGATTATGTGCCAATATTTCCCTTGTTAATGCACCATACCCAGGACCAATTTCAATAACGTTAAAATCTTCCAGATTACCAGCTAAAACGACTATTTTTTTCGTTATCTCACTCGATAAAATAAAATTTTGCCCTAGGCTCTTTTTTGGCTTCAATAAAAATTTTCCCATATTATTGTATTATGCAGTGTTTTGATAATTTTAAAAATTAGTTGACGAAAATTCATTGATAATTGTATATTGTTAACGTATTTAACGCCGGCTTAGCTCAATTGGTAGAGCAACTGACTTGTAATCAGTAGGTTGTCAGTTCAAGTCCGACAGCCGGCACTCTCACCTAATGTAGTGAAAAGCTCATGTCCTTTTTAATAGTAGCAAATTGGAAGATGAATGGAACACGATCTTCGTTCGTCGACTTTATAGGCAAGCTTAACGGCAAGAGCAACGAAATTACCTCTAGGCTAGTGATTTGTCCACCTTTTACATCGTTTCCAGATAACATAGAGCTAAGCAATAATATTAGTGTAGGAGCACAGGACTGCCATCATAAAAAATCTGGTTCTTACACAGGTGAAATCAGCGCAGAGATGCTGAAAGAATTAGGATGCACTTACGTAATACTTGGACATTCTGAAAGAACCAACGAAACAGATAATGAAATAAAGCTTAAATCAGAAACAGCAATAGAATCGGGCTTACACCCAATAATTTGTGTAGGTGAAAATGCAAAAGATTACAAGAGTGGAAAAACAAAGGAGGCAATAGAATATCAATGCAAAAACCGCTTGCCAACACATGGTGAATATACTGTAGCATATGAACCGATATGGGCAATAGGTACAGGACATGTGCCAAGCAATGATGCAATTGCTGAGGTAATAGAAGTGATAAAATCCTGTACTGGTAAAAAGCATGTTATATATGGTGGTTCAGTCAGTTCAGAAAATATAGAAAACTTGTTGAATATATCAAGTTTATCGGGAGTTTTAATTGGTAGTGCAAGCTTAGATTTTGACCGCTTTTATAAAATTGTACAACAGGTTGAAAAAGCCTATTAACTCTGAAATCAGCAATTAAGCGACCTCGCATTGTACCCGTTTAGCGGAGTGGTAAAATGAGATAGACAAGGTGCCCTAAAAGTAACCTTCACGGTTGCTAATACCAATTCCCATTACACAGAAAGCTGGTAGACAACAGTGGAAAAAAGCTATAACGTCACCCAATAGAAACAAAAAAACTACTTGACAAATTTCTCCAATACCCTTACTATAGCAGTAAGGGTATTTCTGACTCAAAACTTGTTTTTGATCTGCAGGCTCAATGACAAAATTCAGTAAAAAACTCAGGGTATTTTTTGGCGGATTGTATCAAATTATAGCGGCTGCA
>JAISAR010000005.1 GCA_031266615.1 Rickettsiales bacterium | reverse complement strand
TGCTTAGTAAGCTCGACTAGTTCAGCAAAGTGCTGCAAAGTTTTTTTACTGAAAGCTACATTAGCGTTTGCCATAAGTTTTACCAAAGTCTACTACTATAATGATTATATAGTATTTTTTTTAATTTTTCAATAAAGAAAGACGATAGTTTTTTTAGTATTTTGCTGATATACAAGAAGAATTTTCGCCTGTTTCAATAAAAAACTTCAAATGTACTTGAGTTGACTTAACTTATAATAAATGGCACAAAATTGAGTATAATATTGCAAGACACGATTAAAAATTAAGAAGGTATTCCAGCAGCGGAATACTGGATGTATTTTTATGATAAAAGGGGTTCAATGACTTTACGTAATGCCTAAATAAAAATCGAGAAGGGTATGGATAAATCACAATTAGTTAAAGAAGTGTTTGACTCCGTAGCAAGTCGCTACGATGTTATGAATGATATAATGAGCCTTGGAATGCACAGGCTATGGAAGGATAAGATGGTAAATAGTGTGCATTTTACAAAAAACTCTAAGGTTTTGGATATCGCTGGAGGAACTGGAGATATAGCAATAAGAATAGCGAGAAGAGAACCAAGTGCTCAGGTCACAATATGTGATATAAATCAAAATATGCTGAGCAGAGGCCGTGATAAAGCTATAAATGCAAACCAGCTTAATTTTAATTGGGTGTGTGCAGATGCAGAAAGCTTACCGTTTGAAGATTTCGAATTTGATTACTGCACAGTAGCCTTTGGCATTCGAAACGTTTCCGACCGCAAGAAGGCTTTAAGTGAAGCATATAGGGTATTAAAACCAAATGGGCAATTTATCTGCTTGGAGTTTGCCCCTATGCACTATCAGAGTGAAATGTTCACCAAATTTTATGACTTATATTCATTTAAAGTAATTCCCAAAATTGGCAGCATAGTTGCTAAAGATAAGAGTTCCTATGAATATTTGGTGAAAAGCATCAGAGAGTTTCCAACTCAGGCTGAGTTTAAAATTGAAATTGAAGAAGTAGGCTTTAAGAATGTTGAGTTTCATAATATGAGCTATGGAGTAGTGGCATTACACATTGGAACAAAATGAACATTAAACTCTGGTATAGAACACTAGATTATTATCTCATTATTCCAGTAGTTCTTTTGCTGACTATAAGCTTCGTTCTTGTTCATTCGGCAAGTCCTGTAATTGCACAGCGTCTTTCTTTACCGCAAAATTATTTTATACAGCGCCATACAGTTTATATAGTTCTGTCACTGGTTACCCTAGTAACATTTTCTTTTCTCAATATAAAAACCATATTTAACCTCTCGTTTGTGGGTTTTACTCTGTTTATTATTCTAATGGTAGCTGTGGTAATACTTGGCATGGAAGCAAAAGGGGCGAAACGATGGTTACATATTGTCAAAATTTCAATTCAACCATCTGAGTTTGTAAGGCCATTTTTTTCTGTTGTTATAGCTGGTGTCTTGGCTAGTGGAATGAAGTTTAAAATTCACATGTCAATCATAATATTTCTGTTGGTTTTTACATTGCTGCTTTTGCAGCCTGATTTCAGTATGTCCATGCTTTTGACATATTCTTTTACTAGCCAAATGTTTATTGCGTGTATACCACTTTTATACTTTGTATGCATAGTAGGAATAGTCACAACTGGAATTGCGACGGCTTACTTGTATTTTCCGCATATAAAGCAAAGAGTTTACAATTTTCTCTTTTTTACACAGCGTGATAATTTCCAAGTTATAAAATCATTGGAAGCATTCAAAAAGGGCCAGTTAACCGGTGTTGGACCTGGCGAAGGCAGCGTAAAAATCTCTCTTCCTGATAGTCATACAGATTTTGTATTTTCTGTTTTAGCAGAAGAATTTGGTTTGGTTATGTGTTTAGCCACATTGATGTTGTTTGGCATCATTTCCGCTCGTTTACTCTATGTTGCATATAGGGAAAATGAGTTATTCAATCTGCTGGTAATTCTCGGTATTTCGATTCAATTTATCGCACAATTTATAATAAACATAGGGGTAACGTTAAGCATTTTTCCCACCACTGGTATAACTTTGCCATTACTTAGCTATGGCGGCTCTTCCCTTTTATCTTCAAGCATTGCTCTTGGCATAATGCTGTCTTTTAGCAGAAACCAAGCTCTTACACTAAAATTTCGTAAGCGTATTGCGTTTAGAAATATATAGACTAGTGGTCAGGACTGCCCAACCTGCATCGCTTACAACTGCATGAACACTGTGATTCGAGCCTACCAGGAGGGTGTCATCCAATTAGCCCTTCGTTGTTATCCAAGTAGTCTCCTCTCCTGCCATTCCAGCGCTTCTTTTTCTTGTCACCCCAGTGCCTCGACACTGGGGTCCAGGATATTACTTTAATAATAAGTATTTAAGAAATTTACCAAATAGAAAAAAAAGCAAAAGAAACCCCGTTGGTGGCTAGTTATTTACTTTTGTGTCGAAATGTTGGCGTTTTTTTATCCTAAACGCTTAATAAGTGCGACTTAGCTGCTTTTTAATGCAACTAACCTTAGCCATAAACGTTTAAGAAA
>JAISAR010000004.1 GCA_031266615.1 Rickettsiales bacterium | reverse complement strand
ACAGTATAGTACGCCAATTTGCAGGATTAGAGAGTGAGCAACTTCTACCACGGGATTTCTTTTGCCTTTTTTTCTGCCTAGTAAATTTCTTAACGTTTGAGTCAAGGTTAGTTGTAGTTCAAAAGCAGCTAAATTGCAGCGTTTAAGGCATAAAAAACGCCAATGTTTTAAAAGAAATATTGACCGGGGCTTCTTTTGCCTTTTTTTCTCACTTTGTAAATTTCTTAAATATTAAAGCAATTCAAGAGCACACAAAAAATGCCAATATTTAAAGTAATTGCCTTTTTCTAGGTTATGCAAGAAGTCTATTTCCTTTACTAACATTGGCTCCTATGAGGTAACATAAAAACCGTTTTTTACTTTTCTCGGAATTGCAAGATGGTTATGTTATTTATATTACAATTGGGGTCCCTTTGTATATTGTTCTACTTTAGGTTGCTCTAAACATTTGCTAACACCATAAGTTATTGCCATACCTAGCAATGAACCAATCACAACAACCGTTATAATTACTGAAAAAGCATCAGTAATGCTGTATGCTAGGGCTGCTCCAATTGCTGCACCAGCTATGGCACCAACCACGTACCGCAATGAATTATTAAATGTGCTTCCTGGTAGCAGATTTTTTTCAGGTACTTTACTGTTTTCGCATGTGGAGTACGACCGGTCAAAATCGGACTCAAGTTTCTTTAGTTTATCTAATGCAGGAGTGCCATCCTTATGTTTTAGCCCTTGTAGCGTATTTTTATCTTTACAATTGCTAAGCAATTTCACAACTGAATTTAGTCTTCCCGCTTTTTCAAAACTCTCCTTCTCAACATAATCAATCAAAAGATCAAATGGAGTTTTACCTTGGTCATTCTTGACATCAAGTTTTGCACCTTTACCAAGAAGTGATTCAACAAAACGTTTGCGTTCGTATTGCTTAGAAAGATCATGCGCAGTATTAATAAACCCTTGTAATGCATAATGCAAAGCTGTGTTTTTTTCTCCATCTTGATAATCAATGTCTACTTTGTTTGCATGTTTATTTAAAAGGCAATCGAAAATCTTTTTGGAACCGTGTTTAACAGCACCACCTAAAGTAGTATTTAGAATCTGTGTGTTATTTTTGACCAAAAGATCTAAAATTCCCTCATGATCATGCTTAACAGCAAGTTCCATCAGTTTATTTAATGCAGGAGTACCGCTCGGCTCCTTCAGTACTTCTTTACAGTTGTTAAGCAACTCCGAAACAAAGGTTAATCTTTGCACTTTATTATGAGTTCCCTCCTCAACATAGTCTATCAAGAGATCAAATGGAGTTTTACCTTGGTCATTCTTGACATCAAGTCTTGCACCTTTACTAAGAAGTGACTCAGCAAAACTTTTACACTTATCTTGCTGTGAAGAATTGAACCAATTCTCAATTAATGCTTGATGTAAGGCCGTATTTCCGTTTTTACCTTGATAATCAATGTCTACTTTGCCTGCATATTTATTTAAAAGGCAATCAAAAATCCTTTTGGAACCGTGTTCAACAGCATCACTTAAAGTAGTATTTAGAACCTGTGTGTTATTTTTGACCAAAAGATCTAAAATTCCCTCATGATCATGCTTAACAGCAAGTTCCATCAGTTTATTTAATGCAGGAGTATCACCTTTATATTTTAGCTCTTTTAGTACATTTTTATTTCCATGTTTGTCGAGTAACTTCAAAACTGAATCTAGTCTTTCTGCTCCTTGAGAATGATATTCCTCAATATAATCAATCAAAAGATCAAACGGAGTTTCACCTTGGTCATTCTTGACATCAAGTCTTGCACTTTTACTTAGGAACGTTTCAACAAAACCTTTATATTTTGATTCATTCATACAAAACTTTCTTAAGGCATAATGCAAAGCTGTGTTTCCACCTTCACCTTGATAATTAATGTCTGTACCAAATTGATCTAAAAGAGATTTAAAACCCTCCTGGGAATTATATTCAACAGCAAGCTCTGACAGTTTATTTAACGCAGGAGCATCACTTTTATATTTTAGCTCTTTTAGTACATTTTTATTTCCATGTTTGCTAAGCAATTCCAAAACAAAACTTAATCTTTCCGCTCCTTTAGAAGAATACTTCTCAATATAATCAATCAAAAGATCAAGCGGAGTTTCATTCTTGTTATTTTTCACATCAAGTTTCGTACCTGCCCTCAGAAGTGATTCAACAAAATTTTTGTATTTGCCTTGCTTGGCAGGATTATACTCAGCATTAATAAACCCTTGTAATGCATGATGCAAAGCTGTGTTTTTTTCTCCATCTTGATGATCAATGTCTACTTTGTCTGCATATTTACTTAGAAGGTAATCAAGAATCTTTTTGGAACCGTGTTCAGCAGCATCATTTAAAGCATCATTTGGTGATATTTTTGCTCCTTTTTCAGTCAGGAGACCTAAAATTTTCTCGTTATCATGCTCAATAGCAAGTTTTACAAATGGATCGAATAAGACAGAAAATTTATCACTAGCATTTAGTGTTCTTATCGTGCTTATCGAAGAATTGCATTTTTCAAGATTGCCTGACTTGATACTGTCACGCAAATCTTGAAAGATTTTCTCCCACATGTGCATCTCTTCTTTAAATAGCCGTGACCTCCATCCAGTTTGCGAATTAGCATCCTCTTTCCTGTCATGCTCCCCTCTTTTTTCTGAACCAGATAATACTTCGTGTGCTGCTGAAGAAACTTTAACACACTCATCGCTAAACATTTCTCTTATATCTAACAGGGCTTTATCTTCTATTGCATTATGTATTGACTCACTCTTCTCAGCAATTTTGTTTTTAGCACTGGTATAGATTTTGTTAATAGCTTCACTTGTATAAATCAAACCACGCTTATCTCCAGTGTAAGATTCTAAAGCTTTCAAAGCCTCATTATGACTAGAACGTGCTTTCTTATATTTAGACTTAGCATATGCATAAAAATGACCCTCATCTAAGTTCTGTATTAAGGAAGAAAACTGTTCAGCTACCTCTGAAAATTTTGCTGTCAAAGATTGAACTTCTTCTGGATCATTCTCTGAATCTTCAGTATAATATTCTGTAATGCATGATGGGAGGATTTTCTCCTGATGGAGGATTTTCCCCTGACGGAGATATGCTATTTTGTACAGGTAATGTTTATAAACCAACACTTTCTTTGAACAAGAGGAGAGGCTAAAAGGTAACTTTTCTCTAAAAGAATCAAAAAAGTCATCACAAAAAGTGCTTACATATTCTTTACTATCTTTGCTCTTTTTCCTACCTTGTTCAAATCTTTCTACCTCCTCAGCAGTGAGAAAAGCAATAGTTTTAGTAAGATCAGGGTCAACTAGATGGATTAAACCTTGAATAAAATCCTTGTGTTCTTTTTTAACAATTATAACTCTAATGTTAACACACTCATACGTAACTTCATCTTGATCAAATCCTGGACCTCTTACATCAGTATAACATCTGTCGATACCTCCAATACCATCACCTATTGCTATTATTTCCATATTGGATAATCTTTCATATGCGTTCTTCATGTTATCGTTGAAGACGTTTGTTAGTGCTTCTTCAGAAAAGTCTCCCCTTTCCTTATATTTCTTTACAAGCCTATCTTTCAACTCTTCGTAACCCAACATATTTACTTTTGTGTATTTTCTTGTAATGTCTAGAGGTGACCGATGTTTATCAATACACACTGCAGATACAAAATTTCTGCTTCTTGTAGCTGTTCCGCCGCTCTCACCTGAATTAGCAAATATACCTGTAAGCTTTATTCCATTCCCAGGTAACAGTTGCCCTTTTGCAAGTGTACACGCCAAATATATCGCCCAACCGTTGGTACCATGAGCACAAGCAGTTTTATAGTTAAAGTTTTTAGTTCTTGTGTAATTAATGTGTGGATTCTCCCTGGCCCACTCCTCTTGAAGTTCGAGTACTTTTTTTTCAGTGGAGGTTCGCTCTCTCTTTTGGTTATACCCCTTATGATGACATAAAAATTTATTAAGCGCTGTAATTTCTTCACTGCAATTATGGTTAGTGAACACCTCTTCCCCCGAACTACTAAGATATTATAGTATCAGACTTTACTGCAATAGTCAAAAGAATTAGAAAAATAGATTGTACTAGCAAAATTTGATTTGGCAAATTGGAACCTCTGTGAATCACTATAATTGACTAGCTTGTATAAGCTTCGCGTTATATAATACCCTAAAGCAAAATACGAAGATTGAGGAAATGGAAAATGTGGAACAACCTATTATTCAGTCTTCCTTGAATCCAGCATAAAACAGCATACTTAAAAAAACGTAAGTGTTAAGACAATTTCTGTAGAAGACATCTTGAATTATTAACTTAACATCATTCTCCTTAGCAATGATATCACTTTTCCTTAACCTAGGCATGCTATGGAGTTTTGTAGTTGTCCGGACCAACAATATTACTATTCTCAAGTGAATTTGAAGGCCTATTACAGCAATATGTAATTACAGCAGCAACTAGACAACAAGTTCCAACTGCTATTCCCACTACTAACATTTCTAAGTAAACTGCAATAGCTATCCCTGAGATAACTCCTACTATTGCCAATGCAGAAGCAACTATATCTAGCTGTGTACCCTTTTTACTACTATCATCCTTTTGTAGTACATGCCCATTGTTGCTACAGCGCCCTGACTTCTGCTCACCAATCCCATAGCCTGAATGGCATGCATTTAACTTAGATTCTAACTCTTGATTCTCTAAATACCGTCCATCTCGAGAGACTATTTTTACATTCTCCTTATTAGCAACTAATTTAACATTGTTCGACTTTGCTACGGCTTCCCAATCTTTATATCCCTCTGGTGGAAAATACTTACCTTCTCTATACGTGCCCTTTACTCCTGTAATAACTTCCATTGAGTTAGTTGCAGCAGCAGATACCCCATCATCCGTATGTCTACTACCTTTAAAAAAATCATTTCCTGGTAGTGAAACATGATCCCAGGCAACTACTTTGTATAACTTACAATCTTTAAATTCCTCGTTATATTCTTGTGGACATGATAATTGAGGAAGGCCATTACCTCTTACTTCATAAGTGACGCCATTGATGCCTTTCTTCTCTATATTAAGTCGGTTTTCATGCAAGCCAAGATGTATTCCTTTGATATTAGGAAATTTATATTTCTTTATTATAGCCCGTAAAGCTTCATCAAGTTTATTCTCCATTTGACCTTGAAATTTCCCTGCAAAACATCCACATCCAATTCCTGGTAATACTACAAAGGCTTTTTTTTCTTTTTCCGCTTGACTATTAACATATGACAGCAAAGGCAGCAATCTTCGTTCTACAAGAGCATTGTATTTTTCTTGGCTTATCTTACCATTTTCTACCACTTCTTGATAATCTGGATTATTTTCAACACCAGTCTTCTTTGTACTTAACATAGCACCAGGAGTAAATAACAATTCTACATCTAATGGCCTATCATACTTAGTGCTAATTTTTCCATTCCACACACCATTGTCATATGCTAAAGCTTTGACTGCAACGTTGATATCTCCAAGTATTGCAAATTCTCTACTACTCCAATCCGTACCATCACATTTAACAACTTCCTCAGCAAAAATCTGCGGTTTTTTAGTTGACAGTAGTAGCTCTATGAATTCATATGTGCTTATGTTGCTTAAATCCAGTCCAGAGATTTTTTCTCCTAAATATTTTCTTGCTGTAGCCTTGCCATCTATCAAATCAGCTTTATAGCTAGCTATTCTTTCCACAGTTTCTTCGCTTATGACAACCTGATAACCTAACGCACTAACACCTTTCATAGGACACCCCAGATATATTATACTAATAACACAATACATTAACCATATAATAACTCGCATACAAGATTTACTTGGCACAGTTCTATAGAAATTTTACATAGATATTTCATGATTGTCAACTATATTAACAAATTATACAAAAATTGATGGTAAGTGCTTGACTCTCTAGTGCCACAAAAAAGTACGTATATCCGTGAGAACAAGCCGCGTAAAAATATAGCTGTGGAAATAGAAACGTAAAACTGTTACAACAAAGTTAGGCAAATTGGTTCGTATCTAAATGTGGTAGAAGAAAGTTCGCACAGGTTACGAGGTTTAGAAACAACGCCTACGAGTAAAATTTCACATTACTACTTTTATGTGTTATAATAAGCTTAATTTATAAGAAAAAACGAAGTTGGAAAAGTTGGAGGAATTAAGAGAAAACTGGATAGCAAGAACAGGAAGGTTTTTATCTTCATTGTTTTTTTTACTACTGATTGCGCTATCAATACGAAGTTTTTTATTTGAGCCATTTCATATCCCTTCTGGCTCGATGAAAAGCACCCTGCTTGAAGGAGATTATATTTTTACTAGTAAATATTCATACGGTTACAGTAAGCACTCCTTTCCATTTTCTCCCAATATTTTCAGCGGCAGGATCTTTTATACCCCTCCAAAGCGTGGTGACATAATAGTTTTTAAACCTACGAAAAACGATAGCATCAGATTTGTTAAACGAGTAATAGGAATATCAGGCGATAAAGTGCAAATGATAGAGGGGGAATTGTACCTAAATGATCAGAAGGTAAAGCGAAGGCAAATTGAAAGTTTTTTTGATTATGAGTCAAGTCGCAGTATACCAAGGTATATAGAAACACTCCCAGATGGAAGAAAACATGAGATTTTGATAGATAATGTTTCCAATAAGCTATCATACAATACTCCAGTTTACTATGTACCTAACGATCAATTTTTTGTTATGGGAGACAATAGAAATAATTCTTTTGACAGTAGATTTCCTGAAATTGGTTTTGTACCAATAGAAAACATAATTGGGCGCGTAAGCATAGTTGGTTTATCGTTTAAATTAGGCAAAGTTGATTGGTTGCCATTTAATTTCAGAGTACCTGTTGCACTGAGATTTGACAGGATATTGCACAAGGCTGCGTAAACTCTACCTATTTGTCAATTCACAGAATTCTAAAGAAGAATTCTCTAATTTGGCGATAGCATTATTGATTTCACTCAAATCATTTCCTTGTAAAGCGTTTTTTGTGTTTTGCAGTAGATCTTTTAACCTTTGATCAGAGGAAAGATTATTATCGCCTTCAATCAAATGTATGAGTTTGTTGCCATTAATTTTAGCTTCTGCAAGGGAGCGAGCTTTCATATCTTCATCAAAGTTGTTTACTGACTGGTTAACCATATCTTGAACATCATCTTCACTTAAACCAAAACTAGAATTTACTTCAACTGTCTGCTCAATTCCAGTGGTTTTTTCTCGTGCAGTAACAGTCAATATTCCGTCAACATTAACTGTGAACTCTATTCCAACCCTTGCAGAACCTGCAGACAGTGGTGGTATACCTTTGAGTTCAAATCGCGCTAGAGATTTGTTATCCTCTGTCATTTCACGTTCTCCCTGACAAACGTGAATTTTCATTGCCATTTGCCCATCGACGTAAGTTGTAAACTCTTTTGTTTCTGAAACTGGCAGTGGTGTATTTCTTGGTATGATCTTTTCAACTATTCCTCCCATAGTTTCTATGCCAAGTGATAAAGGCAAAACGTCCAAGAGAATGTTCCTATCTTTTGAGCTTGAAGTTAAATAACGAGCCTGCAAAGCTGCCCCAATAACAACTGCTTTATCCGGATCTACGTCATTTAATACTTTATTTCCAAAGAGCTTGACTAATGAGTTATAAACTAATGGCACTCTAGTTGCACCACCAACTAAAATTACTCCTTTTATATCATCAATTTTAAGATCTATATCGTCTATAGTACGAGTGACTATGTTGACAGTCTTGTTAACCAAGGAACTGATTGCTTGTTCGAATTCTTCTTTTGTAATTTCGCATTCAAACAATCTGCCGTTAACATTGAATTCAAAAGTGCTAGAAGCATTGCTGCTAAGGTATTCTTTCACGGCACGTAGTTCAACAAATGATAATGGCCCTGTCATTCCAGTGCTTGACACTGGAATCCAGTTTTTATTATATAACTTTCTGGTATGTTCATTTGCAATCAAGTTTTCTGGATCCCAGTGTCTGGGCACTGGGATGACACTTTCGCTTAAACCTACCTGTTCTCTATACTTATCGAGCACAATTGAACTTAGTAGGTGATCAAAATCATCACCGCCAAGTTTGGTATCGCCACCAACTGCAAGGACTTGAAACACTCCTTGGTGTAATTTCAATATTGAAATATCAAACGTTCCACCACCGAGGTCATAAACGGCATATATTCCACTGTTGTTGTTCTTTTCAATGGAATAAGAAAGCGCGGCAGCGGTTGGCTCGTTAATAAGGCGCAGAACTTCTATGCCAGCTAATTTTGCTGCATACTTAGTTGCATTGCGTGCTGAATCGTCAAAGTAAGCTGGTACAGTAATCACTGCTTTTTTTACTTCCATCCCCGTAGACTTTTTTACCCTCTCACATAGAGCTTTCAATATCTCAGCAGATATTTCAACAGGAGTGAGATATCTATCCTCTGCGCATTTTACCCTAATAACTTTTTCACTTTCGTTGTCTATTTCAAAATTGATGCCTTCTTTGTTCAAATCTTTAATGCTTTTACCCATTAAACGTTTTATAGAGCAGATGGCGTTTTGGTCAACATCATAGCCAGTTTTCAATATGTTATTTTCATATGAAAGAGCAGAAGGCAGCAGTTCCCTTCCTTGTTCATCTTTAAATATCTCCACGTCACCAGCTTTATTCACTATAGCAATTAAAGAATTGGTAGTGCCAAGGTCTATACCAAACACTGTTTCATTTGAATTTGGTTCAGAAATTTGAATTGGCCGCATTTTTCTTCATCTCCTCAAATGACTTATATAAATATTTCAGTCTTAAAACCTGCGTATTAGCTTCACCAAAATTCTTTGCAGCAAAAGCATTGATTAGGTTTTTAGTGCAACCCTTTATTTTTTCATCAATCATCCTACTTGCAAATTGTAGATCATCACAGTCTAGCAAATACTCTCTTATTTCCATTGATTCGTTTAATATCTCAGAATTTAGATGATCCTTTTGGCTTTTTATCCCAAAAAGATCCAGCAAATGCTCGGCACGTTTTAGTGGTGACTTCAGCACTTGGTAAGCTTTGTTGATATTTTCCATGTTTTTCGACTGTCTTTCATTTATATCAGCTCTGCTGAGCTCAATATATTTTTTCTCTAGCTCATCAAAACTGATGTTGAAAACCGGTTCAATTTCAAACAATGTAAAATAGTTGCTAGACATGAAAACTCTCTCCACAACCACATTTTCCTTTCTCATTAGGGTTTTTGAAAACAAAACCAGATGAGAGTTTTTCCTCTACGTAATCCATTTCAGAGCCAAGGATAAACATGACAGATTTTGGATCGATCAACACCTTGACTTTTTGGCCATCACTGCAGCTTTCTTCAATTACTGACTCTAAAGGACGAATATCATATGCATATTCAATATCATATTTTAAACCAGAGCATCCCTTTTGTTTAATGAGCACTCTTATTCCTATTGCTTCTTCTGATTTCTCAAGGTTAGTATGCTGTTTTCGATCCAATAAATATCTTATCCTTTCCACTGCATTTGCAGTGATAGTGATAAGTTTTTTGTCTTTCTTTGCAGCATTTGCTCCTTGATATTTACTCATAGCTATTTTTGTTTACTTTGGTAATCATGAATAGCAGCTTTTATAGCATCTTCGGCAAGCACCGAGCAGTGTATCTTCACTGGAGGCAAAGACAATTCTTCCACTATTTGCGTGTTTTTTATCTTTGTTACATCCTCAATGGTTTTTCCTTTGATCATCTCTGTGAGCAAAGAGCTCGAAGCGATAGCAGAACCACAACCAAAAGTTTTAAATTTCGCGTCTTCAATAACACCTTTGTCATTGACTTTTATTTGTAATTTCATCACATCGCCACATGATGGCGCACCCACCAAGCCAGTGCCAACATTTGGATCATTTTTATCCAGAGAACCAACATTCCTTGGATTTTCGTAATGATCTAAAATTTTCTCATTATAACTCATAGAATTACCCGTAAACCATTGCTTACATTATAACATATTTAGGTTAAAAACTAAAGAAAAATGCACTAGCAACCCGCATATTTTACTCACAAAATGTACCGGTTGCGAGTGCATTTTTCTTTACAAATACTCGTAGTGCGTGTCATTCTCTATATTAAGTTTGTAATTTTAAAAGGAGTACTCCCTTGAGTTTGTTTAGTAATCTTTATAAAGGCTTGTTGAAGACTTCTTCGCGCTTTAGCGATGGAGTAAAAAATATTTTTTCTGGCAAAAAAAAATTAGATCAGTCGCTTTTAGATGAGCTAGAAGAGTTGCTAATCAGCATGGACATCGGTCCTAAAACTTCTAAGTTGATTATTGACAGGCTCACAAGCATCAAATTTGACAAGGAAGTTGAGCATAACATTATCACGCAGCAGCTAATAAGCGAAATAGAATCGATATTGAACCCTGCTGTGCAACCACTAATTTTAAACAAAAAACCACATATAATAATGGTATGCGGAGTGAATGGTAATGGTAAAACCACAACTATAGGTAAGCTCGCGTATAAATATAAGGAAATAGGAAAGTCCGTTATGCTTGTTGCGTGTGACACATTCAGAGCTGCTGCTAGTGAACAGTTAAATATCTGGGCAGAACGTTCTGGTTGCTCCATTGTTACTGGAGAGTACGGTAGCGACTCTGCAAGTGTTGCATATAGAGCCGTAAGTCAAGCTATAAAAGACAACGTTGATGTTGTTTTGATTGATACAGCAGGCAGACTACAAAATAACGTGAACCTTATGGAGGAGTTATCAAAAATATATAGAACGATAAAGAAATTGGATGATACTGCTCCTCATGATGTTATTTTAGTTCTTGATGCAACCACCGGCCAAAATGCTTACAGCCAACTGGAGGCATTTAGTAAGATGGTAAATGTTACTGGGCTAATCATAACCAAGCTAGATGGCACTGCTAAGGGTGGAGTAGTGATTGGGCTCGCAGAGACTTATAAGGTAAAGCTGCATGCTATAGGAATTGGCGAGGGTATAGAGGATCTTAGGGAGTTTACTAGCAAAGAATTTGCTGAAGCGCTGTTTAACTGTGATTGAAGATATCTCTTAACTCCTTTATATGACCAAGCTTAATTATTTCAATATCATGAGAAGAATAGTTGCCATTTTTAGGCATAATTGCTTTTTTAAACCCCAGTTTTTGCGCTTCTTTGAGCCTTAGGTCAGCATGTGAGATATGTCTAATCTCACCTGAAAGTGCAACTTCGCCACAGATTATTGAAGAAGTTGGTAGCGGTAAATTTACTATACTTGAAAAAAGGGAAGCAGCAACAGCAAGGTCAGCCGATGGCTCTTGTATTTTCAGTCCTCCCGCAATGTTCAGATACACTTCTTTTTTGTGCAAAGGCATTTCACAACGAGCATTCAGCACCGCAATGATCATAGCCAATCGGTTAATATCCCATCCAACTACTGCTCTTCTTGGATTTTCCATGTTCGTTCCCGCTATCAATGCTTGAACTTCCATCAAAATTGGTCTTGAACCTTCAATTCCTGCAAATACAGCACTGCCAACAACTTTTCTATCATCAATATTTCCTGCTAGAAATAATGATGATGGATTATCGATAGGTACGAGTCCTGCTTCAGACATTTCAAAAATACCAATTTCATTTGCAGGGCCGAATCTATTTTTAATAGCACGCAAAATGCGATATTGATTGCTATTTTCACCTTCAAAATACAGCACTGTGTCCACCATATGTTCCAAAGTTTTAGGTCCAGCTATTTGTCCATCCTTAGTTATATGACCAACTACTAAGAGGGAAACACCATGTTGTTTTGCAAGAATGGTTAATTCGTGGGCACAAGTGCGAACCTGATTCACAGTCCCTGGTGCCGATGTAATTTTGCTATCGTACATCGTTTGTATGGAGTCAATAATTAAGAATTTTATATTTCTATTTTCTCTTATCGTTGTCACTACATCAGCTAAAGACACTGTAGATAAAAGCTTAATTTTAGGCTCATTTATCTTAAGGCGTTTTGCTCTGAGGCTCACTTGTTCCAAAGATTCCTCGCCGGACACATAAAGACACTCGAGAGAGGAAAGTTGTGCAACGCTAGCTGCAATTCTAAGCAAAAGGGTAGATTTTCCAATTCCAGGTTCGCCACCAATTAAAATGCTAGCTCCTTGAACAATACCTCCACCAAAAACTCTATCTAACTCTTCTATTCCTGTTAAAAAACGATCCGGGGTAGTAATTTCACTATCTGATAACGCCTTTATTGAAATTGGCGCAGATGTACTTTTTGTTTCTGTTCTTATGACTATTTCTTCAACAACCGTATCCCAATTGTCACACGCGATACACCTTCCTACCCATCTGCCAGTGCTATGACCGCAAGATTGACATACATATACAGTTTTCATAAAAGCTAAAGTTGTTTTTCGCAATTGTAATAAAGATTAGTTAAATATGTGATAAACATCAAGCCCTGGATGTATAGTTCCAGAGTGCGATGACGCAACATAGCCTGCTTTCTGATTTTGCGCCAAAATTTGCTTACACTTCTCCCAAGTATTCTACAGTGCTCATCTGCGTTTCTCCTAAAAATTCCTTACCATAAATTGGTTGTGCAAGAGATCCATTATAGCGCAAGTATGGGTACTTTGCGCATGCATGGATTTTAACATAATCTAATGAGCAGTTAGTTGAGATTGCTCAAGAGACTTTAATGATATTCAATCCACTTACTTTTCTATCTTCCATATTGCGATGAGCCTCTATTATTTCATCGAATTTATACTTTCTGTTAATCCTTACAGTTAAAAGTTTTTTCTTTATCATCTCAAAGATTTCCATTGCAGTAAGCACTAGTGTGAATCTGTCGTGCTTATAATGATATATCGAGGTTCCTGTGGCAAATAGCGAACGTGAGCTAAGTAAAGAAAAGCTAACCGGAGCGCTGCCTGATATCTGCCCATAGGAAACATATATGCCGAACTTACCTAAAGATTCGAAAGAAAGCTTGCTTGTAGCATAGCCTATCGGGTCATACACTGCACCTACTCCTTTATCTTGTGTAATCTCCATAATTTTAGAAACAAAGTCTTTATCATTGTAATTTACTGCGTATGTGCAGCCATTCTGTAGAGCTATCTTCATTTTTTCATCAGAGCTTACGGAACCTATAACCACCCCTTTTTTATCCTTTGCCCATTGGCATATTATCTGTCCTAAACCACCACTGGCTCCGTGCACGAGCACAACAGCGCCAGGCTTTATTTTGTAAGACTGGTTAACCAGATAGTGAGCTGCCATGCCTTTAAATAGCACTGCTGCTGCAATTTCATCCGGTATTTCGTCTGGAATTTTTATCAGATATTTTTGGTGTATGGTACGTTTTTCGCAATATGCTCCAGGTGGTGCTGTGCAATATCCAACCCTATCTCCAATCTCTAAGCCATCGCTTACTTTTTTGCCAAGCTTTTCAACAACTCCAACCGCTTCTACTCCAAGCACTGATGGCAGGTTTTTAATTTTGCGAATGCCTTTTCTATGCTCCAAGTCATAACGATTTAAACCGATAGCTGTGTGACGTACCAAAACTTCCTCGCCTCTTGGCTCACTTGTACTTTTATCTACAAATTCTAGTACTTCCGGTCCTCCAGTTCTTTTTATTTGTACAGCTCTAACCATGATGGACATAAGATAAAAACTTTGGCTATATTACCTAATAACCAGTATCTTGTAAAATTATTTAGAAATCTGTAAGATGTGTGTTGATAAAAGAATCGGGGCGGAGAGATTTGAACTCCCGACCCTTTGGTCCCAAACCAAATGCGCTACCAAACTGCGCCACGCCCCGACTTTTTTATTCAGAATAGCAATAACTAAGGTAAAATGCAAGGTTCATTTACTTACCAAAAAGCATTTGCTTTTGTCCATCATATACCTTTGTGGCAGCTAGCTAGATTCAGATTTTTTAGCCATAGAAACGAAAAAAACTACTTGACAACCTTCGCCAACCTCATTATCATGGGATTGGAGGTATTCAGTTATCTTCATCTGTGCAGATTAAACGACAAGAGTATTATGGTTGGCGTCTTATGTTTAATTTTTTGCACTATGTGCACCTTATGTCTTTATTAATTTCACCTAGATTT